>JAPKBY010000275.1 GCA_028823185.1 Planctomycetota bacterium | reverse complement strand
GTGCTGCCTGTCGAGCAGCGTGAGGGTGGCGGAGATCTCCGTGGCGGCAGCGGCCCTGCGCTTCCCGTCGATCTCGGCCTCGTTCTGGCCGGCTGCATAGAGCTCGTAGCGGTAGTCGGACGGCTGGTAGATCTCCTCTACGTATGGTGCATCTGAGTTGTAGTTGAACTTAGGAAACCGCGCGGTGAAGTCGTCGACTATCATCGCCGCGTACTCCTTCGTCTCGAGGTATACCACGTTCCACTTGTCTGTGACGACGTGCTGCATGGTGAGACCGATGTAGGAGTGTGGAAACTCGGGGGGGGCGAACTCGTAGCGCGTTGCGACCTCTGCCCACGGTGTGGCGGAGCCGTCATTGCGGTCGACACCGTCGGAGAGCGCATCGTCTACGTAGCTGGCGTATGTGACATCGTAGTCGGGGCTCGGCTCGGGCTTGTCGGTGGTGACTCGCGCGTCACTTCCGAGTTTGGTCCCTGTGAGGTGAGCCGGCCTGTAGAGTAGTGCCTTGTCGGCTCTGCAGGGCTCCCAGCCGTACTGCTTGAGGGTGTCGATCCACCCCCTGATGAAGAGGCCCCCGCTGCGCGGGTGTCCGTAGACGCACTTCTTCATCGGGTAGAGCCAGGATCCGGTGTTGGCCGGCCGCATGTGCGCGGGTAGGAACCTGACGAGCGATTCGGGGAGCTTGCAGAACATGGGCTCAACATCGTTGGGCCAGGGTTGCTGGAGATAGGCGCTCGCGATATCGGTAGATAGTAACGATCGCCCGAGGAGTAAAGCTCTTGCGATGAGCACCCTGAGGCCCTGGAGTGAAAGCGTAGGGCTCCACAACTCGGTGGAGGCCACGAAGAAGCGCGTGTTATCTTTCACGAGATACAGTCGGTGTCCGTGAAGGACGATCCGAGCTTTGAAGGTGCGTTCGTCGTGAGGGAGCTTCTTCTCGATATGTTTCTCTGAAACGATGAGGGCGACGCGCGCCCATACCGCACCCTCGACGTGCTTCGCATCCTCGAAGTGTACGGGGTCGTCCCATACGCTGTACTTTATGAAGCGATCTACTTCGTTCTGGATGCACTTGGCTGCATTGGGGTGGTCGCGGTTCTCGTCGCTAACGAGCTTGGTTACGAGTGACTTGCCGCGCTCGTCCTCGGCGGGGAGGTCGAGGTCGATCGGCGAGGGGGCGTCGCCCATCAAGTCATCGATCAGTTCGCTGAGCTGCTTGTCGGTGAGCTTGAAGCCTCCGATCTCGGCGAGCGCGCTCTGTCTGTCCCACGCGGGGGGTTCCCGCGCAGCTACGTTTGCTATGGCGGGGCGCTTCGCCGGTCTGCCGCGCCTCGGCTTGTGGACTTGCTGCCCCTCGGGGGTGGCGCAGTCTGCGTTGTTGAGGCGGTCGCAGTGGAACCCGTCGCGGAGCTTCGCGGCCGCGGAGGGCCGGACGAAGCGCGTCTTACCGCAGGCGCCACATCTGAGTGCGTTGCTCCCTGATGCGTCGGCCTCGGCGGCGGTGAGGGTTACCTTGACATCCGGGAACTCGAGGTTGCCGGACCCGTCCCGAAGTGGCTTGACGGTGGTGTAGTCAGAGATCTTGACGATCTGCCTCCCGTCGATGATGGCGACGACGGTGGCCCCAGGAACTTCGTGAGAAGTGTGCAGGAAGATCGCCTTCTTCCAGTTCCTGTCGAGCTTCTTGGCGGTCTCGTCGTTCTCGCCAGTCTCGAGCACCATAACTTTGGCGCCGAGGGGAAGGAGATCGGACCTCTGAAACCTTGCTGAGGCGTAGTGCTGCGCATTGAGCTGCTCCGCCGCGTTCTCCATTGCCCTGGTCCAGAGCTTGCGCCTGGTGTCCCTATCGGAGAAGTGGTCGAGTAGGGCCCTGGCCTTTGCTGTGAGGAGCCCAACCGCGCACTCACCTGAGGCGGTCGGGTCGCTCCCCTGCGTGTGGGTGTATGATATCGCGGTCGCCTCGAACGTAGGAGTGAGAGCTACGATGCCGCTCTCCTTGTCGGAGTGGACCCTCTGGACGGCGGGTGCGATATAAGTATAGCTGAGGACGGCTAGGATCTTAGCGATCCCCCTCTTCAGTTCCGGTGTGGACTTGTCGGCGATGGTCTCTGTGACGATGATCTGTCCGGTGGGGACGGGCTGTGTCGCTACGAGGACCTGCGCCTCGCCCCGTCCCTTGTTGAGCTGGCAGAGGTCGAGGCAAAGGCTGCCGAGCCTGGGCGCCCCAGTCCGCTTGTGAGCGGTCTTGCGGCCGGCGGCTCTGACGCATACCTCGCAGTCTGCCTTGTATGGGGAGTGACCGTGCTGCTGGTGCAATCTCGCGATGCCGTCGGTGCAGACCTGCGGCGATAGCTTGGCGGCGAGGACAGTAGCTGCTCCCTCCAGATCGCTGTCGAACTGCTCGTGCGAGATGCTGTCGCCGAAGACGAGGTCTATGCAGTTGACGTTCTTAGTGGCCTTGCCGACGAGGACCCGAACGAGCGTGGGCCCGCGGTCGTCGTCGTCGGAGTCGCGATCGGACTCCTCGGTGTGAGGGGTGCTGCAGCCGCTGCACTCCTCCTCCTGGTGGAGGCTAGCGCCGTGCGCGGGCTCCTCCTCTTGGTGGGGACTGGCGCGCGATGCGGGCTCCTCCTCCTGGTGGAGGCTAGCGCCGTGCGCGGGCTCCTCCTCCTGGTGGAGGTTGACGCACGTTGCGGGCTCCTCCTCCCGGTGGAGGCTGGCGCCGTCGGCGGGCTCCTCCTTTTGGTCGTCGTTGGGAGCGCTATGCTCCTCCTCCTGCTTCTCGCTGTGGGCATCGTGCCCCGCGAGTCGGGCGGGCGGGTGGCAGTGTTCGGTTTCGGGTCTGGAGTCGGTGACGCAACGCGTCTCCTCCCCCTCCCGGTCACCGGCGCTGTCGTTGCCGTTGCTGTCATGACTGTCGTCGCAGCGGCCGGTGTCGGCTTCCCATGCGGCCCATGCCTTCGAGTCGGCCCAACCTGCGTCGTGGCTGGTTGATCCCCGGTCGGGGTCGTCCCAGAAGGAGACTCTCTTGGCCCCTGGGACTTTGTGGTCTCGCCGTTGGATGTTCGGGCTGGCACCGTATAAAGTGAGTGTGCGGTACGCGGTGTCGTACGGTAGGTTAGGTACGTGCTTCCCTGTGACTGCGGGGTGCGTGTACGACTGTGTTACGCGTCCTTCGCTGTCTAGTAGTACTGTGCAAGCGATTTTGGCATTACACTGGAGTACTTTCTGAGGCTTACCGATTGTGCAGACTGCCGTGAGCTGATTCTCTCTGCCTATGTGTGCAGCTTCAGATTTAGCGATTTTTCCGAGGTATTCGGGAAGAGTTTTCGATTTCCAGGTACCGATTGATAACATGGATACGTTGTTACTTGTCCATGGAGGTCCAGGGTGACTGGCCTCGCCAATTCGTTCTACTCGATTCCAATTGACGATTTTCTCTGCGCGATTTTTGCGGATTACTCTGAGGTTTACCTTGTCGCCGTAGCGGTAGCGGTGGTCATTGTAGTAGCCGCCGCGCTTGGAGTGGTAACCGTCATATTCGCGTCCGCGGTATCCTCCCTGCCCGCTGTGTGCGCCACGTCCGTGGTAGCCAC
>JAPKBY010000008.1 GCA_028823185.1 Planctomycetota bacterium | reverse complement strand
ATCGAATCGCTTGGATGCCCGGAGACGGGATCGGAAATGACGTGATGGAGGCGACTAAGCTCGTCCTCGACAAGCTCAACTTCGACGTAGAGTACGTCCACGCTGACATCGGCTGGGAGTTTTGGTGTAGCGAGGGCGACGCGCTCCCCGAGCGCACCATCGGTCTCTTGCACAATGTCGACGCAGCTCTCTTCGGAGCGATCACCTCTAAGCCCAAGGAGGAGGCTCAGGCGGAGCTCGCCCCGCAGTTTCAGTCTCAGAACCTCACCTACCAGAGTCCGATCGTCAGGCTCCGCCAAGAGTTCAACCTCGCGACGAACTTGAGGCCTTGTAAGGGCTACCCGGGTAACCCGCTCAACTATCGTGACGGGATCGACCTCGTCGTCTTCAGAGAGAACACTGAAGATCTCTACGTGGGTGTCGAGTATCACCCCGTTCCTGAGAGCCTCTCCGCTGAGCTCTCAAAGCACCCGAAGTGGGCACGCTTCATTGAGAAGGCGCCGCTTGAAGACATCGCGATCAGCTTGCGGATCAACACCCGCGAGGGCTGCCGAAACATCGTCAAAGCGGCCTTCGAGCACGCGAAGAAGTTTGGATACCCGACGGTGACTGTCGTCGAGAAGCCCAACGTTGTTCGCGAGACCTCAGGGCTCATGGTCCGGACCGCTCGTGAGGTCGCTAAGGATTATCCGGAGATCGATCTCTGGGAGACCAACATCGACGCGATGTGCATGTGGCTCGTGAAGAACCCGCATGACTATGGCGTCATCGTCTCTACCAACATGTTCGGTGACATCGTCAGTGACCTCTGCGCTCAGCTCGTCGGTGGCCTCGGCTTCGCTAGCTCTGGCAACATCGGAGACAAGCTCGGCGTCTTTGAGCCGACTCATGGTTCAGCGCCCAAGTACGCAGGTCAGTACAAGACGAACCCGATGGCGATGATTTTGACAGCGAAGCTGATGCTCGATTGGCTCGGTGAGAAAGATGAGGCGGTTCGTCTAGAGGCAGCCGTTGCCAAGACGATCGCTGATGGAAAGGTCTGCACTTATGACATGGGCGGGACGAACACCACGCTCGAGGTCGCCGAAGAGGTCGCGCGCAACCTCTAGGGGCGGCGCTACGGAGTGCCGCTGATCAGCTCGGGCGCCCGCGCTTGGCTCTTAGGGATCCTAGGGGCCATCGCGGGCGTCGTACTTTGGCTGAGCTTCGCCTTCAGGCGCTTTTTAGGTGGCGGGATCTTCTAAGGGGAGATCTGCCTTCTGGCAGTGGGTGGTGCTACTGGCTGATCAATCTGGCATCCTGTCGCGCTCACCTCTAGGAGAGCACCTCGGTCGCTCTCGGAACTCTCAGACCCACCGAAATTCCTATGCCCACTGTCAGTCAAGAGCTCGCAGATTTCATCGCTAACACCACCTTTGATCAGCTGCCCGAAGATGTGGTCGCTGCTACAAAGCGCTTCGTCTACGACTCAGTCGGCTGCGCCTTTGGCGGCGTGCGAACGCATGACTGGGGCATCGCGGACAAGGTCGATCAAGATCAAGGCGGGAACGCGCAGTGCACCATCCTCGGGACGGGTCGCCGGGCGAGCGTGGTGTCCGCGAGCTTCATTAACGCGCTCGCAGTGCGGGCCCTGGACTACAACGACATCTACTGGAAGCAGGACCCGAGCCACCCCTCTGACATCATCCCCGGTGTCTGGGCTTGCGCTGAACACGCAGGAGCCTCAGCTGAAGATGTGATCGTGGCGATCGTGATCGCTTATGAAGTGGAGATGCGCCTCTGTGAGGCAGCGTTCCCCGGGATCCGTGAGCGAGGTTGGCACCACGCGACACTCACTGCATTCGCTGCCGCGGCAGCTTGCGCCAAAGTCATGGGGCTGAGCGCTGAGAAGATCGCGCACGCGATCGGGATCGCCGGTTCACGACATGCGACGCTAGGTTGCGTGACAGCAGGCAAGCTGACGATGATGAAGAACACCGTTGATCCGATGGCCACTCAAGCGGGCGCTTGGGCTGCGCTCTTGGCTGCCGAGGGATATGAAGGACCCGAGCATGTCTTCTGCGGAAAAGAAGGCCTCGCGGACGCTTACGGGCCTGATTGGAAGCTTGAGATCCTCACTGATGGGCTCGGCGACAGCTGGCGAATCCTTAATTGCGGCATGAAGGCCTTCCCAACGGAGGCGCTCACTCACGCGCCGATCTCTTGCGTGCTCGAGATCTGCGCAGGCAACGGGATCGCCGCCGAGGACGTCAAAGAGGTGCGGATTCAAACGCTCGTCAAGGCGGCTGACATCCTCTCCGATCCCTCGAAGTATGACCCGCGCACACGCGAGACGGCTGACCACTCCTTGCCTTATTGCATCGCCGCTGCGCTCGCTTATGGACGCGTGACGCCTGACCTCTTTGATGAAGCGATCATCATGGAAGACCGCGTTCGCATGAGCCTTCCCAAGATCAAGGTCACGGCCAATATGGAGTTTGAGGCGGCCTTCCCGGGCCTTCAGCGCTGTCATGTCGCCGTCGACACAAACGACGGAAAGACTTATGAGAAGCAGGTCGACTATCCGATAGGCGATCCTCGAAATCCGATGAGTGAAGAGCAGATGGACGCGAAATTCGACGCGCTCTGCGGAGACGAGGTCTCAAGTGAGCGTCGCGCCGCGATTCGTGATGCGATCGATCGGATGGAAGAGGTCGCGCCTGCAGAGCTAATCAAGCTCTTCACCTTTGATGCCTGAGAGTCCTATGGAGACAAACTCCTCTCTCCTGAAGGTGAGCGGGCTCTCGCGTGCATACGGGACAGTTCAGGCCGTAGACGGGCTCTCTTTTGAGGTGCAACCAGGAGAGATCCTGGGGCTCGTAGGCCCCAATGGGGCAGGGAAGACGACCAGCCTGCGGACGATCGCGGGTGTTCTTCCGATTCAAAGCGGTGAAATTCAGGTCGTGGGTAGAGACCTAGTAGAGGACCCGATCGGCGCGAAATCGCTCTTGGCTTGGGTCCCCGATGAGCCGCAGCCGGATGAGAATCTGACGGTCTTGGAGCATCTTGAGTTCACAGCTGGGATCTATGGCATCGGAGACTGGGGTGAGACCGCTCATGAGCTCCTCGCCCGCTTCGACTTGACCGCCAAAGCAGACGCCTTAGGCGGAGAGCTCTCGAGGGGGATGCGGCAAAAGCTGGCCTTCGCCCAAGCCTGGCTCACGCGGCCGCGTGTGCTCCTCATGGATGAGCCCCTGAGCGGGCTCGACCCGCTCGGTATTCGAGCGGCTAAGGCCGAGATCCTCCAGATGGCAGCCGAGGGCGCGGCCATCGTCCTCTCCTCCCACCTCCTGAAGCTCATCGAAGAGCTCGCCGATCGCCTCCTCATCCTCGACGCTGGCCGGGCGGTGTTCACGGGGACCTTGGAGGAGGCGCGCGCGAGTGATTTAGCGGACAGCGGCGGGAGCTTAGAGGAGATCTTCCTCGCAGCGACGGGCGCTCGTCCCGTTGAAGACTGAGGCTTAATTTGGCGAGCACTCACAGCTTGAGCACCCTCTTTGGGTTAGCACGCCTGCACTGGCGCGCTGGCTTTCGAAAGCAATTCCGGCGTATGCGGACCCCCTCTGGGTGCATCTTTGGAATCATCGGGGGCGGCCTCATCGCTTCGTGGATGGGGGCGCTGATGTTTAGTACTGGTCACGGCGGCGCAGAGTTGAAGGGTCTGATGGGGCCTGCGATTGACCCGCTCCTTCAGGTCTTTCTCGTGCAGTGTTTCTTGACCGCTTTTGCTGTGCTCAGCCTCTTCAGCGCGTTCAATTCGAAGGGCCTCTATCTACCGAAAGGGGAGGTTCATGCGCTGCTGTCTGCGCCGATCTCATCCGCTGATTTAGTGCGCTATCGACTCTTGGTCGATGCGGGGAAGACGGTCGTCTCGAGCATGGTGTTCGTCGCCCTGTTCTGGGGTCGGCTACCGAAGCCTGGCTATGGCGTCTTCGGCCTGCTCCTCGCTCTCTTTACGATCACGATCTTGAGTCGCGCCGCTAGCTTGGCCTTAGGGAACACGAACCTCTGGTTGGGGAGGTTCTTTCAAGGGAGGTCACTCGGCAGGGCTGGCTTCATGATCGGCGCCTTGGCTTGGGGAGGAATGATCTTCTTCATGGTCCAGTCGGATGTGGTGATGTTTGGCTTGGATATGGACATCCAAGAGCGCATCCGAAGCTTCGCAGCAAATCCTCTAGTGGGGCTCTTGGCGGCCCCGGCGCGGCCCTTCGCGGAGCTCGTGCTCGCTAAGACAGCCTCCGGTTTTCTCCTCTGGCTCGCCGTGGATGTCGGCATCTTGGCCCTCGTCTTCGAGCTCTGTGCCCGGAGCGCCGGTGAGATCCGAGAGGCCACGATGGCGACCTCTGAGGCCCTCGCGAAGCGTCTCGGGGCTATCAGCAAGGGGCACAGCGGGGTCAGCGCGCTCGGCCGATTGAAGAGAGGAGACGCCCGACTGCGTCGTGTCCCGCGTGTCTTTGGGCGTGGAAAGATCGGGACGATCGCATGGGCACAGCTCGTGGGAGTCACGCGCTTCTCTCTCGGAACCTTCCTGCTCTGCTTCGCCGTCGTCGGCTTCTTGGTGATGTTGACGGTCGACAAGGACCTAGCTGGAGACCTCGGTCCCCCCGACAAGGAGATGGCGATCAGTACAGCGATCATCGTTGTGCTCGGGACGATGTACCTCGGAACGAGCATGCGCTTTGATTTCCGTACGAGCTTGACGAGGATGGAGAGCCTCAAGAGTTGGCCGCTCTCCGCGAGCCGCCTGTTCTTCGCGACGGTGCTTCCGCAGGCGCTGATCATGACGCTGCTCTTGCTCGCTGGTGTGCTCTCTCGTCTCGCCTTGACCGGCGTATACGAGCCGGTGCTCTTGAAGTTTCTCGCGCTGATTCCGGCCTTTGTCTACGCCTGGGTATCGCTCGACAACGCGGTCTTTCTCTTCTTTCCTGTGAAGTTCATCCCTGGGCAAGATGGAGCGGTGCACCACATGGGGCGCTCGATCTTGCTCCTGCTCTTACGCGTCATTCTCCTCACCAGCTTCGGTGTGGTCTTGGCTGGGACGCTCTTTCTCTTGAGCCTCCTCACGGATTTCATGGGGATGGGCGCTGAGCTCGTCGAGAACTTAGGCTTTTGGCTCGTCCTCTTTGGCATCTTAGTCGCAGGAGCGCTTTTCAGCCGCTTAGGCGGCTTGGCTCTGAGTCACTACGACGTCTCTAAGTCCGTCAGTTAAGGACGGCAGAGAGAGCGGCGTTGAGGTGTCCGCTGAGGCGCTCTGCTGTCGCTTGATTCGCCCAGCCGATGAAGCTCACGGGTGTCGTCGCGTCTAGGGGGAAGCAGAGCTCAGCTCCGTCTGCGGCTCTCATCGCGCAGCCCGCCTCTCGTCCAACGAGCAGCGCAGCGGCGAGGTCATAAGGCTTCGAGGTCGTGATAGGAGCGCTAAAACCGCCGCTGAGGTGCGCGCGCAGGTCTGCGATCATTCGATAAGAGCCCAGGGATAAGTGGACGATCTGCCCAACATTGCAGGTGTATTGATCGTCGTAGCAGTGCATCAGGTCGGCGCCTTCTTCCGCAGCGATGCGCTCAAAGAAGTCCACCTCGATGCGCGCGAGGAGTGGGCGCTGCTGAACGGAGTAGCGGAAGAAGGAGAAGACCCCGTGATCTGCGCGGTCATCAGCGTCGGCGATTAAGGGGAGGCGCGATGCCTCACTCGTCGCGGCGAATGTGCGTCGTTCGATGGTGGCGCCGCGTCCGGACTCCGCGCGGATCAAGCGCCATGTCTCCGTCGTGGAGGTCGGGAGCTCTCCGAGGAGAGCGTAGCTGACGTCTGAAGAGAGCGGCTGCTCTGGACCTGCGGGGCATGCGGCGATGGAGGTCCATGCCGAGCGGAGGTCACCGAGGAGGGGCCGAGTGCCGTCGATCGGGTCTATCGCGATGCGGGGACCGCCGTGGTCGAAGTCGTTCAGCTCACGCCACCCGCCACCGCTCGCTGGCCCGGCGTGCCTCCAGCCGGTGTCTTCCGTCAAGAGAGAGATAGGCTCCTCTCGAGCCAGGTCCTCAAACCAACGTGAGACGACGATCTCGCTCTCGAGGTCGATCCCATAGGTCACGTCACCTATTCCGACGCCGACGACCTTCGCGGCAGGCGAGAGCCCTCGGATGGACTCCTCAGCAGCTAAGCGCTCGCGTGTCGCCATACGAATGGAATCTGCGAGAGCTTCCAATTGTTGGGCGAGGCGCTCTCTCATGGCTGCTCAGCGATCTCTCGGCGGTCTGTGAAGCCTTCGTCAATGTGATGCCAGTGCCCGATCTCTCGCTCTCCACGAGTCCAGCACCAGAAGACTAGATGGCCATCTTGCACGCCATAGAAGTCAATCAGTGGTGGGTTGAGGCCTTTCACCTGCCCTCCGAGCTCGCCGATCTTGTCCGCGCAGCTCTTGAAATAGCCCTGGATCTTCTCCATCTCAGCCATGTGGCTCTTGAACTCGTGGTGATCTGCGCAGGAGCTCTCCCTGAGGTCTTCACCCCAGATCATCTCTAGGGCGTTGATCCTGATCTTGAGCTCCTGGAGCTGGGCTCGGTGGTTATCCAGGTCCAATAAGATCTCTTCGAGGCTGAGGATGAGCTCATCCACTTCGTGGCGCTCATAGATGCGGGGGCCGGTCATATGGAGAGTAGAACCCGACTGGAGGCAGAGGTCCAGTCTCCTGCATGGCAGCGGGGAAGAAGGGTGACTAGAATCTCCTGTCACGCGCTCCAGCGAGCGATCTCCACAAGCACCCAGTTATTTTCATGAGCGAAGTCCAAAACGTCATCATCATCGGCTCCGGTCCCGCGGGTTACACCGCTGCCATCTACGCCGCGCGCGCCAACCTGAAGCCGCTCCTCTTCCAAGGCCTTCAGCCAGGAGGGCAGTTGACGATCACGACGGACGTCGAAAATTACCCTGGGTATCCAGAGGGGATCATGGGTCCTGAGATGATGGATCAATTCCGAACGCAAGCTGAGCGCTTCGGGACGGAGATTCGCTTCGAGCAGATCAATGAGGTCGACTTCTCGACGCGCCCCTTCACGCTCAAGACCGACTTTGACACCTTCCAGGCTCACTCGGTCATCGTCTCGACTGGCGCGAGCGCGCGCCTCATCGGCCTGGAGGCAGAGAAGGCCCTCATGGGTCGAGGCGTCTCAGCTTGTGCGACATGTGATGGCGCCTTCTTCCCTGACAAGGAGATCCTCGTCGTCGGTGGCGGAGACAGCGCGATGGAGGAGGCTCACTATCTGACTCGCTTCGGACGCAGAGTTCGCATCGTTCACCGGCGCGAAGAGTTCCGCGCTTCGAAGATCATGGTCGATCGCTGCAAGGCGAATGAGAAGATCGAGTGGCTGCTCAACAGAGCGCTCGTCGACATCTTGGCCGGAGATGATGGGAAGGTTCGCGCCGCGGTCTTAGAGGATCCGCGCAGCGGTGAGCGTGAGGAGGTCGAGTGTGACGGCGTCTTCATCGCGATCGGGCACACCCCCAACTCTGAGATCTTTAAGGACAAGCTCGAGATGGACGAGAACGGATATATCGTCGTTCATGACGGAACGAACACCTCGGTGGAGGGCGTCTTCGCCTGTGGAGATGTCATGGATCACATCTATCGCCAGGCTGTGACCGCGGCCGGGACTGGCTGCATGGCGGCGATCGACTCTGAGCGCTGGTTAGAGAACCAAGCGCACTGAGTCAGGCGGAGATCAGTCTCAGAGCCAGCTGTTGCGGGGATTCCAGAGGACGCGCTTGATGTGCACCTTCTCTGGGTTCTCGATGTCGATCATGCCCCTCACGCGGCGGTCATAGTTGAGCCTGAGGCCGATCCGATAAGGCGACCCAGGGACATTGTTGGGTCCACCGAATCCGCTGTTGGACTTCCTCCCGGGGGCGAGCACGCCGAGATCTGCGCAGATGAGCGCGCCGTTCACGAGGAGCTGTCCGCGCATTCGATCGCCCTTGTGCGCGATCCCGAAGATCGCGTTGTTCGTGTAGAGCAAGGCGTCGATCTCAAGCGGTGAGTCGTAGGCGTGGGCTGCCTCGAAGTCCTCGATGGCTTGCTTCTGCATGGGCCCGGAGAGCCAACCTGAGGCTGGCTCTAGCGCTGAGATCGCTGCGCGAGGATCGCCTGTGACCGGGTCGTAGAGCTCGGGATTCGAGGTGTCATCCGGGTCCCAGATGGTCAGCAGGTTCGTCGTCCATTTGAGAGGGACCTCCGTTCCACCACGCCAGGTCCCTGAGGCCACGTCAAAGTAGAGCCCGCCCAAGTTGTAGATCGGGATCTCGTCACCCTCGCCAAACTGATAGTAGCGGGGGTAGTACTCGGGGTCGTACCCAGAGTTAGGAGCGGTCCACGTGCTGGAGTCGGTGGGGTCTTCACCAAAGCCCGGGAGGAGAGCTTGGGTGTGAGACCACTCGACTCGGTTGAAGAGCGAGGCCTCCGCTAAGGCGAAGTTCCATGCTCTTCGGCGGTCGTAGTTTGATGACCCAGCAGGAGGTTGCTGGCCATCGATGATGTCGTACTGGGCTGGGCTGACAAAGGCTTGTGGGCGCAGGTAATCACCGATGAGGATGTTCCCTCCTGCTGCGAGCCCCAGCGCGTTTCGTGTCCCGTCGCTGGCGACGCCAAAGATACGCGCCCCCGAAGCTGTCACGGCGTCCGCGTAGACGAGGTCAGTCGGAACATAGATGTTCCCTGAGACGTAGAGCGAGCCTTCGCCCTTGATGACGCCGTTGATGACGAGGTCGCCATCGATGGCGAGCATGCCATCGATCACGATCGGATCGAGAGTTGTCCCTGTGAGGATCACGTTGCCGACAGTAGCGGCCTCTAACTCTGATTGGTTTCCAGTCGTGATCGCGGTCTGATATTCGGCGTAAGTGTCGATGGAGGTGCCAGCTGAGGTCAGGTTCACTGTTCCAGCAGTGATCGCTCCGTCCGCCTTCTCAGCGATCTTGGCGAACTCTTCCTCGTCGACGATCTTGTTGCCGACGCCGTCCTCATTCCCTCCGCCATCATCAGGGATTGGTGGAGGAAAGCTCGTGGGCAGAGAGCCATCCGGCATGTCCTCAATAGCGACGGGATAGTCGAGGTAGAGGTTCTCTCCTGGCTGAGGCGGTGTCCCTGCAGGTGAGAAGGCGGTCGTGATGGGGTCACCCCATAGATCTTCGATGATGAAGCCGTCCTCGTCGAAGGCGTAGGAGCCAAAGTGCGAGCCTACGCCGGAGGAGGTCCAGTCCGAGATCGGCGCTCCGGCGTGATCTGTCGCGACCCCGCGAACATAGAGGGTGCCGCCGATCCAAGAGTCCGAGTATCCATCGGTGATGCCTGATGATGCGGACTGATTGAAGAAGTTGTCACGAACCATGAGGCTCTCGAGCGTTCCTAAGCGAACGCGCTCATAGCCCTCACCTTCTGCCGTCGCCATGTTGTAGAAGCGCTCAGTCGAATCTACGACCGTGTGGCAGAAGATGCAGTTGACGTTGTTGGCGAGGATGCCGTAGTCGAAGCCTTCAAAGAGCGCGGGCTCGATCGAATAGACGACTTGGATCGCGCGATCAATGACCGGGTTGGCGATCCCTTCGCCGCGTGTTGTGCTGGCTGAGACGACGAGGTGAAGGCTCGTCCCGTCGCCGACGTCATGGCGAGCGACCTCTACGGAGTCGACCTTCACGTTGTCAAAGCGAGCGCTGCCTGCGCCGTTGGTCGGGAGTCCGACGCTCTGTGTGATGTCCTTCCAGTCGGAGTCTCCGGGGGGAGGGGGCCAAACTATCCCTGGGTCCTCTCCCTCCGCGACAGCTTCAAAGATGCCGAGCGAATCTAGGTAGGTCCTGAAAGACTCGATGTCGCCGGGGAAGCCTCCCCGAGCTGTGAGGTAGTTGCCCCAGAGGCTCTGAGTAGCGAGGCTCGCGACGCTCTCTACGGCGTTCTCAAGTCGGTATTCGTCAGCGTTCAGGTTGACGCGGCGTGCCCCTGAGAGCGCTGCCGATAGCATGGCGTACGACAAGATGGACATGCAGGAGAGCACGATGAGGACCGGGATCATGGTCGACCCTCTGCGGGCAGCCCTAGCGTTCAGCGTGATCATTCGGACACCTCTTCGAAGGCGTTGCGCAGGAAGACGCGCACGTCAATGATGCGAATGGTGGGTTGATCGGGGAGCCCTCGGGCGAAGAGGAATAGACGCACGCTGAGGATTCTCGTGTCCGCATCCCAGAGGAAGAGGGGGTCTTCATACCCGTCCCCGTTGAGGTCTGCTCCGGGAGCGTCGCGCTCTTGCAAGAGACATGAGGGGCCGAGCGCTTGGCGATGGACAGGGACGAGCGGATCTAAGGTGTCCCAGGTGAGCTTGACGAGGCGACCGATCTCAAAGATGTCTGACTCATCCCCGTCTTTATTGATGTCGGAGCCGAACTCTACTTCGGTGATCTCACTGTTGGGCTCATAGCTGATAGCGCACCATCCGGACCCATTAGGTGCGAGGGCGCCGTCAGGGCCGCTCCTTGTGATCGCTCCCCAGGCGGGTTCCAGGCCGTCTAGGTAGTCAGGCATCCCGACGCCTCCATCCAGATCCACAGGGACTCGATATGAGAAGCCGAGTCCGTCTCCTCTGAAGGGGACCTCTCGACCGTTCAGCCATGCAGTGCCTTGATCGACTCCTGCAGCTCCCTCGACCGGGCAAGCCATTCCAGACCACCAGATCCACTCTGAAGTGACGGAGTGGGAGCTAGCAATTGTGCCCCCCATGCCGCGTGAGAGCTCTCCAAACTCGCGCTCATCTAGGTCCAAGCTCGCGTATTCGATGCGCTCGAAGGACCCGGTCCCGGAGTCTACGAGGAGGGTTCCTGTGGGAGGGAAGCCGGTCGTTGTGCTCACCTCAAGGACAGATCCAGAGCCGCTCGCTCCGGCGCTGATGGGCGCTGTGAGGACACAGCGGACCCGCTTCCCACGCGCGCTGACGAGCTCTCTCCGTAGGCGGCTCGCGAGCTCGATCGCGCGGTTCTCAGTGATCGCGGTGCTGAGAGTGGCGGTTCCCAGCTGTCCTTGGCGCTCTAAGACGCCGAAGATGCTGAGGAGCAAGACGGAGAGGATCGCCGTCGAGAAGGTGACCTCGATGAGCGTGCTGCCCCTCTGGCTGTGTTTGGAGGTCTTCGTCATGATCAATCCCCTTGCACCCAGATGGGATGGACTCGTTCTTCCTCTCCGTTGGGTCCGCTCCAGGCGAGGCGAATGATCACGGGTAAGAGGTGGGCGTCTTCACTCACGTCTGTGTCTGAGCTGTCCCCATCTCTGTTGAGGTCGCGGGGCATGCCCATGAGGACCTCGAGGTCCTCGTCTGTGAGTGCTTCATGAGTGATGAATTGGACGCTGCCAGCTTCGCTGGCCCCAAGGAGTGGCGTGAAGCCTGTCACTCTGAAGCCGTCGCCATAGTCGGCCTGTGCGAGAGAGAGGAAGCTCTCTGCCCATGTGTTGACGTTGTCGCCATCCACCTCGAAGCGGGCCTTTGCCGCGTGAGCTTGGAGGGTCTCGGCGACCTGAGAGATGGCTAAGTGAGCGATGGCTGAGTCGTGGTTTTTCCTGCGTAAAGCGTCAATCCTTAGGGTCGAGCTCGTGATCGAAAGCACACCTACCATGAGCACTACGATGGATAGGCTGACCTCGACGAGCGTGAAGCCGCGCGCTGCCGTCTTGTTGATTTGTCTTGATTGCTGCAAGCCGTACCCGATTCCAAGCTGTCTGGGCCCCCCGACCCAGTTCTCCTCGCTCTCCATCAATCGACACCTAGGCTCTCGACTCTAGAGTGAAACTCGTTCTTCCTTGTGTGACGGCCAGTTCTCGCCTCTCTGGGTCGTTGAAGGCAGAATGTGTACATGAATGGAGAACAAAGCGGTCGCCTCTTAGGGCGCCATGTCCTGATCACCGGCGGCGGCACAGGGATCGGCGCAGCCATCGCGGAGCGCCTCGCTGCAGAGGGCGCACAGCTCACGCTCTTAGCTCGAGACGGAGCGCGTCTAGAAGAGGTCTTGAGCGGCTTAGAGACCGTCGAGAGCGGGGCTCACTTCAGCATGAGCTGTGATGTGCGCGACGCTAAAGCTGTAGACGAAGCGGTCGCCGCTGCGGCCCATGCATGCGGCCCGCTCTATGCCTGCATCGCGAACGCAGGGGTGGGGGGACCAAACGGACCCTCTGATGAAGGTGGTGATCGCTGGGATGATCTCGTCTTGACAAATCTTAGCGGGACCTACCACACCCTCCGCGCGGCTGCCCAACATCTCTCACCCGAAGGGAGCGCGCGTCACTTGGTCGTGATCTCTTCGATCCTCGCGCGCATCGGCGTGCCCGGATACAGCGGCTACTGCGCGAGCAAAGCTGGGCTACTGGGTCTCGTGCGTGCGATGTCCGCAGAGCTCGCGGCGTCTGATGTTCAAGTGAACGCGGTCTGTCCTGGCTGGGTAAACACCAGCATGGCGAACGAAGGCATCGAGGGCATGGCGGCTGGGATGAACATGAGCGTTGAAGAGGCGCAGGCGCTCGCGATGAGCGCGGTCCCCATGGGGCGCATGAGCGAACCCAAAGACATCGCAGGTCTCGTCGCTTGGCTCATCTCAGAGGATGCGCGCGGCGTGACAGGGCAAGCGCTCGATATGAACGGGGGAGCGTTCATGAGCTGAGCCTCTTCGGCTCGCTTTAACGTCATGCGGATCTGTCTTGTCACACACGCGCTCACACCTCACGAGGTCACTGGCGTAGAGAATCACACCGCGCAGCTCGCGCGGGGCCTCGCTCGTGCAGGCGCAGAGGTTCAGGTCTTTGCGCCTGGTCCAGCGGAAGGGGTGTGGAGACTCTCGCAACGCCTCGAACAACGGGATGGATATGAGGTCCACTGGCTCGCCTTAGGAGAGCGTCAGCCAGACGACGAGGGGAATGAGCCCGGAGTCGCGGAGGCCTTTGGTCGCTATTTGGATCGTGAGCGACCTGACATCGTGCACGCGCAGCACCTCATCGGGCTGGGTCCCAAGCTGGTCTTTGAGGCCAGGCGGCGTGGAATGCCGTTCCTCTTCACTGCCCATGACGCTTGGCTGGTCTCTGAGGAGTACCGCTTGCTGCGACCGGATCTCTCAGCCTTAGAGCCTGGGGACAGCGCTTCGATGGCTCGCGTCCTGCTCGCTCGCAAGCTCTTGGACAGGCTCATGCCAGACGCGGATCACCAAGGGCTCGCCCTGAAGGATGACTTGAACGAAGAAGGGCGCGCGCTCCTCGCAGAGGTCTTAGATGGAGACCCGAGAGCTGCGGGCTTTGAGCCCACGGAGATAGAGGCGATGCAGCAGCGCGCCGATGTGGGGCTTCGTGCTCGCCTCGACGCCGTGCGCGGGATGGATGTCATCATCTCACCGACCCGGTTCTTAGCCGGTGTCTTAGAGAGCGGTGGTGTGACGGCTCCGCTTGAGGTTGAGCCCTGCGGCATCGACTTCGAGAAGCGCGCCCGAAAGAGACGTTTAAAGACCTCTCCGTTACGAGTGGCCTTTCTCGGAGGAGTCTCTAAGCACAAGGGGCTAGATGACTTGCTCGAGGCAGTGGCTGGGCTCGAAGGCCTCGAGCTGTGTGTTCATGGTGGCTCGAGCGATCGGACCTTCTCTCTGCGCTGCGAAGCGAGAGCCCGAGAGCTCGGAGTGGAGTGGTGTGGCCCCTTCGTGAATGAAGAGCTCCCCGGGATCCTCGCTCGCACAGACCTCGTCGTTGTGCCTTCAAAGTGGCCAGAGAACGCGCCCTTCGTAATAAGAGAGGCCTTCGCTGCTGGTGTTCCGGTGGTCGCGGCAGATGTGGGTGCGATGGCTGAGAGCGTTCGAGATGGAGTGGATGCTTGGCTCTATCCCGCCGGAGATGTTGAGGCTCTCAGGGAGCGATTGTCAGCGCTGGTCGAGTCGCGCTCAACGCTCAAGGAGGCGGCCGCTTCCGTGCTCCCGCCACGCTCAATAGATGAGCAGGTGACGAGCTTGCTCGATCGCTACCGAGCGCTACTTCCGAGCGCGCAGGATCTGCAGCGCGGACAACTCGAACACCTCTCGGCGTTCACTCAGCGCTTCGAAGAGGTGCACGATATGCGTTGGGATGAGCTCGTAGAGGGCGCGCTTGAGGGCTATGCGAGCTTGTGCAAATCGCTGAGCGGTCAGCGCTCTAGCTCTGAGCGCGTGATGCGTGCGGTCTCAAAAGGCTCGAAGCTGCGAGAGCGGCTCGCTGAGGGGGGCCGCGCTCAAGCGTGGTTAAAGAGCGCCGCTGCTGACGCTCGAAAGCAGCGAGATGAGGTCGAGGCGCACTCTTCTTGGCAGGAGGGTGATCGCAGCGCGCTACTTGAGAACACTCTCCATTTGGAAGAGCAGCTGAAGACGCGTCTTGATGAAGTGGATGCGATCTCGCTCCAACGAGCAAAAGATGACGAGGTCTTAGAGGTGGCGCGGCTCGAGGCTCGTCGCCGCTCAGTTGAGCTAGAGTCGGCGGAGAAGGAGCTGCGTTGGCTCCGAGAGCAACTTGAGTTCGCTCGCAAAGAGACAGAGCGCGGTCTCCGCGAGCGCGACGAACGTGACAGAGACCTCATGGCCCGGACAGAGGAGTCTGAGTGGTTGAAGAGAGACCTCGAAGAGAGGGGGCAGCGGCTCGCAGAGTTGTCAGATTCAGAGGAGTCACTCGAGGTCGTTAAAGAGGAGAGCGGATGGCTCAGGGCTCAGCTCAAATTTCTTCAAGATGAGACCAAGCGAGCGAGGAGAGCGCTTGACGAGCGTGAGCGAGATCTGACAGAGCGTACAGCTGAGTCTGAGTGGTTGAAGAGCGAGCTCCTCGAACGAGATGAGCAGCTCAAAAGTGATGAGGGCTCGGAGGACGCGCTAGGCGCTGTGACAGCGGAGACGCGCTGGCTCCGAGATCAACTAGAGTTCGCGAGGGCGGAGACAGAGCGGATGAGGCGCGCGCTCGATGAGCGAGAGCTCGACCTAGCAGAACGGACAAAGGAGGCTGTTTGGCTGAAGAGTGAGGTCTCGGTGCGCGATGGGCTGCTAGAGGCGCGCTCTCGGATGGACTCTGAGCTCGAGCTCGCTTCAGCTGAGGTGCGTTGGCTTCAGGGGCTCTTGGAATCTTCAGAGCTCAAGGTAGAGCGCATCGAAGTGCTCTCAGATCACAAGGACAAGACTCTCGATGAGCGACTCCGTGAGACCGAGTGGTTGAAAGGAGAGCTGGCTGATCGAGATCTTCGGCTCGCCCACTCTGCTCGCAAGCTAGAGGACGAGCGCCGCTCGACCTCAGCCGCGAAGGCTGAAGGAGAGCATCAACGGGCGCTCGGTGAGTGCGCAAAGGAAGAGGCCTCTTGGCTGGACGGGGTGATGAGTTCGAATAAAGAGGAGCTCGCAGAGAGACAGCGAGAGCTCAGCTCTTCGGAGGAGACCTGCGCACATCTCACCAAGGAGGTGGCCTGGCTACGCGAGACTCACGGAGCCTTGAGAGAAGAGATCAGCTTCTTGGGTTCTGAGCTGAGCGTGCGAGAAGCGGAGCGCGGGCGCTGGCGAGCCGAGATGGAGCGCTTGTCAAATCAACAGAGACGTCTCTTAGAGCACGAGCTGTGGCTGCGTGGTGAGTTGAGGCGTCTCTTGGACGCGGTCTCTGGCGCTGCCACAGAGGAGCTCTCTACGGAAGACATCGCAGCGCGTGTCAGCGACGCTGTCGACATGTTGGTCGCTCCTGATGAGCCAGAGGAGAGACCTTGATGAAGCTCTCCATCCTCATCCCCGCCCTCGATGATCGCGCGCTGCTCGCAGCGTCGCTCCCTCTCGTCCTCAGAGAGGCCGAGCTGCTCAGCTCAGAGTGGGAGCTAATTGTCGTGGACGACACCGGAACGGGCGCATTGGAGGAGTGGCTTAGGACTGAGTTCCCCTCGGTCCAGTGTCATGTGAGGGCGGCGAACGGCGGCTTCGCAGCCGCGACCTTGTCGGGCGCAGAGCGCGCCAGTGGAGAGGTCCTTTGCATCCTCAACCCCGACGTCAGCGTTCAGCCAGGCTTCTTTGCCCCGCTCTTAGAGCGGCTCGAGTCGAGCGAGATCTTCGCCGTCGCACCGCTGGTGTTGCGTGAGGGCGCGCTCACTGACGAGTCCCTCCCGAGCTTGGAGCAGGAGGATGGTTCGGTCGTGATTCGTCGCAGAGGGAGCGTCGAGGCTGGCGTCACCGCGCCTGAGCACGAGGACGGCTATCCCGTCGCGTTCGCGCTCGGCGGCGCCTTCTGCGTGAGGCGTGAAGAGTTCATCGCTCAAGCTGGCTTCGACCCGATCTTTGAGCCGTTTTACTTTGAGGATGTAGACCTCTGCTGGAGCGCTTGGCGGGCTGGTCGTCGCGTCGTCGTTGACCCGCGCGCTGTAGCCGAGCACTCGAACCGTGGGACGATCGGCGCGAACGTGCCCCTGAAGATCGTGCACGCGAGCATCGAGAAGAATCGTCACCTCTTTGCTTGGAAGCACTTGGACGGTGAAGCCTTAGAGGCCTATTTGGACGGACTCGGAGAGCAGCTCGCGGAGGCTGTCGCTTCGGAGGATCGAGAGCGTCTCAGCTGGTTAACGCTCGCCCTTGATCAGCTACCGGATGCGCTCAAGGCTCGTCGCAGGGCGCAGGCGCTCTCCAAGAGTCACGCTTCGGTGGCGGTGTCCTTGCGGGCGCCCGATTGAGGTACTAGCCTCATAGCCGTCATGGAACTAGACCTACAGTTCTTCGCGTCCCTGCTCCTCATCGGGTTGATGATCGCCGCCGCAGTGGCTGCTCTTATGCGGTTGCGTTCCGTTGACAGCGATGGCCGCATCAAGGTTATTCCGCTTTCATCGGCCCCAGCGCTGCTGTTCTTGGGATTGTGTTTTCTGCCGGCCGCCGAGGGACTCTGGCTGTTCTTGACGTATTACGAGTTGCCCAAGATGGTCAATGAATCATTTACGGCTGAGTCGATCGCGAGGAGCACATTGATTGCTCAGAGGATTACAGGGTCAATAGAGCTCGTCGCTTGGGTCCTGATCCTCTTCGGCTTCTTGAAGGTCAAGAGGCTCGAGAGTCCCGCGTAGCGGTGAGCTCAGCAGGCTGGGACCGCGCTGATTCTGCCGCCGAGTGACGACAGGCTGAGGGCGTCTTCGAGACGACTCAGGTGCGCGGCTTGGGAGTAGCGCTCGCGTAAGAGGCGCGCGCCGGAGGCGCCCATCTTCTTAGCTCGCTCCGGATCGCTGAGGAGTGAGTCCAAGGCGCGGGCGAAGGCGTGCGTGTCTCGGCGCGGGACCAGGACTCCTGTCGCGCCGCCCTTGAGCCACTCCGAGATCCCACCGACATCAAAGGCGACGACAGGGAGGGAGTGAG
>JAPKBY010000274.1 GCA_028823185.1 Planctomycetota bacterium | reverse complement strand
CGATGAACTGCTCGCGAGCGACCTGGTGACAGATCCCCGGTGAGATCCCTCCCTTGGCGCTGTAATCGCGGCAGCCTGTGTGCTTTTGAAAGTCGTTTTGTAGCCGCCTCAGCGTCTCGATCTGATCGATGAATGGCGCCATCCGAGCGACGCCGTCTGCGTAGAGCAGGTGATCCTCAAAGACGGCGAACTTCTGCGGAGTCTGAATCGTGTATTCGTCGCCATAGGTCTCACCGAGGAAGTGATGCACTTGAGCTGTCGTGAACTCATGGCTGTAGCCGCCGTCCACCTTCACCAAGACATCGTCTCCAGCACGCACAAAGCGCCCCTCCTCGCCACCGACCAAATGCGAGGCGAGCAACTTCTCTGCCATCGTCATCGGTCGCGACTCCACATCCGGAGCGGGGACCACTCGAGCTCCGCTCGCGATGCCTTGATCGAAGGCGAAGAGGCCTCCGTCTTCGACGATCGCGCGCCGGATCTCGTCATAGCTCGCCGTGAACTCTGAGAGCGGGATCTGCTCACCTGCTTGCAAGCGGCGAAACATCTCGTGATCCGCCATGAGCTGGCCGAGATTGATGTTGTTGCGTGCGTGAATCGGCGCGAAGGAGGAGGCGATCACGAGGTGAACGCCGGACCACTTCTCACACTGAGGGGCGGTCTCTCGTGAGGAGCCCGTGCCTTTGCGTTGGCCTGAGATGATCACCTCAAAACCACCATCAAGGAGATCTCGCGTTCCGAAGACGCGCTGTCCCTCCTCATCGAGCAAGCCAGCGTAAGCGTCGAGCGCGATGTCTTCTGGCTTATGCCTGAAGCAAACCCAAGCCGGCGTCATCGTGTCTGTGTTGATGTCGTCTAAGAGGTCTGCAGGGTCTACATCCTCCATGCGAAGCTGCAGCTCTCCCCTGAGCTGACGACGGATCTGCTCTAAGTCCTTCGTAAGGAATAGAGCCCGCTTGCCCTCAGTGAGAGAGACATAACGGGAGCCGTCCGGGGCCGAGTGGATCAGGGGGTTTTGCACAGCTCTTGTCCTCTAGGCGCTCGGGTTCTCCACGAGCATGGCGATTCCTTGTCCACCACCGATGCAAGCAGAGGCCACTCCGTAGCGTTTACCGCTGCGACGAAGCTCCATGCTGACGGTCTGAACGAGGCGAGTTCCTGTAGCGCCGAGCGGGTGGCCGAGGCCGATCGCACCGCCGTTCACATTGCACTTGTCGCGGTCTAGGCCGAGCTCTTTCTCGCAGCCGAGATACTGAGCAGCGAAGGCCTCGTTGATCTCAAAGAGGTCGACATCACCTTGTGCGACTCCGGCCTTCTCCAGGCAAGCGCGGATCGCAGGCACAGGGCCGATGCCCATCTCTGTCGGGTCTACGCCGACATAGGACCAGCCACGGATGATGCTCATGACCTCGAGTCCTTCGGCTTGTGCACGCTCCGCGGTCGTCATGACGACTGCCGCGGCTCCGTCGACGATCCCGCTAGCGTTGCCTGCGGTCACCGTCCCATCTTTGCCGAAGGCCGCTCGCAATCTAGCGAGAGCCTCGATGCTCGTCTCAGGCTTGATGTGGTCGTCTGTATCGATCACGAGCTCTCCCTTACGGGTCTCGATCACGACCGGCGCGATCTCCTCTCCGAAGCGGCCATCTGCTACGGCGGCGGCGGCGAGCTGGTGGCTTCGCAAGGCGTACTCGTCTTGCGCTTCTCGTGAGATCTCACGAGTCTTCGCGACCTTCTCCGCTGTCTGAGCCATAAAGAGCCCGGCCATGGGGTCCATGAGCGCAGCAAAGAGCGTGTCTTTGAGCTCAGGTGCGGTACCAAAAGGGATCCCATTTCGGCCGCCATAGAAGGCGTAAGGCGCCTGACTCATGCTCTCCATGCCTCCAGCGAGGACGGTCGTCGCCTCACCTAAGAGGATCATCTGAGCGCCGTTGACGAGGGATTGGATGCCCGAGCCACAGAGACGGTTCACAGTCAGCGCCGGGCAAGATTGCGCCGTGCCAGCCTTGAGGCCGACGTGGCGTGCGCCGTAGATAGCGTCGACGGAAGTCTGAAGAGCGTTGCCCATCACGACGTGATCGATGCTGTCTGCTTCAATTCCTGCGCGCTCGATCGCAGCCTTCGCAGCGTGAGCACCCAGTTCGATAGCGGAGAGCTTGGCGAGCTTGCCGTAGCCGGGCGTGCCGACGTACTCACACATCGGGGTGCGAGCGGCGCCTACGAGAACGATGTCATGTGTCATGGTTTATCTCTCTATGTTTGGTGGACTTAGCAGCCCTTGAAATCAGCTCGTCGCTTCTCGAGGAAGGCGCTCATGCCTTCGAGCATGTCCGCGGTCTCAGAGGCGGTACCGAACATCTCGGTCTCCATCTCTTCACCGTCACGTTGGTCCATGTCGAGCCCTCTGCGGATCGCCTCAAGGGCGAGCCTGAGCGCGACCGGGCCACGAGAGAGGATGCTCTTGGCCATCTTATGTGTGCCCTCAGCTAGCTCTTCAGCAGGGAAGACCCTGTTCACGACGCCAGCCGCGTGCGCCTGAGTCGCGTTGAACATCTCACCTGTCAGGACCCACTCGCGAGCGACTCCGGGGCCGGCGATCCTTGAGAGTCGCTGCGTTCCGCCATAACCAGGGATGATCCCGAGGCTGACCTCGGGGAGACCCATGCGAGCAGTCAGAGACGCTGTGCGCAGCGAGCAAGCGAGCGCTAGCTCACAGCCTCCGCCCAAGGCGAAGCCATTGATCATGGCGATCGAGGGCTTGCCGAGGTCTTCGATCTTACGGAACACCTCTTGGCCAAAGGCCGCGAGGGCCTTCGCTCCAGCAGCATCACCAGCGACATCTTTGAGCTCGCCGATGTCTGCTCCAGCGATGAAGGCCTTCTCTCCCTCTCCGGTGATGATGAGCACGAGCGCAGAGTCATCAGCGCTGACCTCATCCACCGCGGCGGAGAGCTCGGTGAGCGTCTGAGTATTGAGCGCGTTCATCACCTTCGGGCGCGCGATCGTAATCGTCGCGATCCCATCAGCAGTCTCTAGCCTGAGGTTCTCGTAAGCCATCTGCCCTAAGCCTCTATTGAGATGACCTCAGCCTTCTCAATCTTGATCGGAGAGACGGGCTTAGAGCCCTCCCCACCAGGTTGAGTCGGCGCGTTAACGATCGAGTCCAGCGCTTCTTCTCCAGACACGAGACGACCGAAGGCCGTGTACTGGTTGTCCAAGAAGCCAGCGTCACCGTGGCAGACGAAGAACTGACTGCCGGCGGAGTTCACATCCTGTGAACGCGCCATCGAGAGGATGCCGCGAGTGTGAGGGGTGTCGTTGAATTCAGCGTCGACTTGCCAGCCGGGGCCGCCCATGCCGGTGCCGTCAGGGCAGCCGCCTTGGATCATGAAGCCGGGGATCGTGCGGTGAAAGATCGTGCCGTCGTAGAAGCCGCTCTCTGCGAGCTTGATGAAGTTCGCGACGTGCTTCGGCGCCTTGTCAGCGAAGAACTCAACGGTCATATCACCGGCGGAGGTCTTGAGGACGACTTGCTTGTTGTTGGACTCGGTCATTTTTGTGCTCTTGGGTTGTGTAGTCGTTGAATTAGTTAGCGGAGATGACAGTCACCTTCGTGATTCCCTGTCG
>JAPKBY010000273.1 GCA_028823185.1 Planctomycetota bacterium | reverse complement strand
CCGAGCATGATCCAGTAGGACTTCACGTGCGGGATGTTGTCGAGCATGAGCCTCCCGACCGCGATCTCGCGCAGCTCATCTAGCGCCGTGGGGCCGGGGAGGTGAGACCACTCGGTGTTCTCGGGGTGGAAGGAGAGCGGGATGTAGGTCTGCAGTCCGCCGGTCTCGTCTTGAAGAAGACGCAGGCGGTCGAGGTGATCGATGCGCTCCTCGATGGTCTCGATGTGTCCGTGGAGCATGGTGCAGTTGGAGCGCAGGCCAGCCTCGTGCACAGTGCGCGCGGTCTCGATCCACTGTTCGCCGGTGTTCTTGAGGTGGTAGCCCTCTTTGTGAACTCTGTCAGCGAAGACCTCTGCGCCGCCGCCCGGGCAAGAGCCGAGCCCTGCTTCGATCAGTTCAGGTAAGACCTCGGCCAGCGGCTTGCCGGCGACGTGTGCGATCTGCATCAGCTCGATCATCGTGAAGCCCTTGATGTGGATCGAGGGCCGCGCCTCTTTCGCCGCGCGCAAGATGTCGAGGTAGTAGTCGTAGTCGAGCTTGGGGTGAATCCCGGCGACCATGTGAACTTCGGTCACAGGTTCGTGCAGCTGTTCCTTGATCTTTCCGGCGATCACTTCAGGAGACATCACATAGGCGCCCTCTTGCTTCGGGAGGCGCTGGAAAGCGCAGAAGCGGCAGAGCTTGTTACAGATGTTCGTGTAGTTGATGTGCTGGTTGACGTTGAAGTAGGCGCGGTCTCCGTGCAGGCGCTCTCGCACGTGGTTCGCGAGCGCTCCGACGAGGTGAAGGTCGGGCGCTTTGTAGAGCGCGAGGCCGTCTTCACGGCTGAGGCGCTCAGAGTTGAAGACCTTCTCGGCGATCTCACCGAGGCCAGCCTGCTCGGCTCTAGCTGCGATAGACGTGGGGGAGAGGAGTCCAGTTGTCATCGCGAGGCCCCCTCAACAGCCTGCTGCGGGCGCGCCTCAGCGGCGCTCGCGGGGTGACAGGGCTCTTCGCTGCGCTCATCGCAGATCCCATACCAAGAGTTCCGTTGCCTCGGGGTGAAGCCAGCGCTCTCGATGGCCTGTTCGATGCGTTGGATCGACTCGAGGTTGCAGCAGCCAGCAGCTGAGACGACGTTCTCTTCAAGCATCGTCCCGCCGAAGTCGTTGCAGCCGTAGCGGAGGGTGACCTGAGCCATCTTCACGCCTTGGGTCACATAGCTGGTTTGGATGTTCTGGAAGTTGTCGAGGAAGATGCGGCTGAGAGCTTGGACTCTGAGATAGACGCCTGGGGTCGCGAGCTCGGGGTAGATCTCTTGCTCGGGCACTCCGTCGGGTTGCATGGTCCAGCAGGCGAAGGCGGTGAAGCCTCCGGTCTCGTCTTGTAGATCACGCAGACGCATGAGGTGTTCGACTCTCTCGGCGGAGGTCTCGACGTGACCGAACATCATGGTCGCGGAGGAGCGCAGCCCGGCCTCGTGTATCTTGCGATGTACATCAAGCCACAGATCTGTGGTCGTCTTCTTGGGCGCGATGATTTTGCGAACACGCTCTACGAGGATTTCTGCTCCGGCTCCGGGGACGCTGCCGAGTCCTGCCTCAGCGAGATCCCTTATGACCTCTTCCACAGGGCGCTTGTCAATTCGAGAGAGGTGGTGGATCTCCGGTGCAGAGAGCGCGTGAGAGTTGACCTGTGGGAAGCGCTCTTTGAGATCGGTGATGAGCTCGCACCACCAGTCGGTCTTGAGGCGTGGGTGGTGTCCGCCTTGCATCAGGATCTGCCTGCCGTTCAGGTCGGCGGTCTCTTGGACCTTTGCGATGATCTCCTCGCGGGAGAGCACGTAGGCTTCCTTGTCTCCGGGGCGGCGGTAGAACGCGCAGAAGCCGCAGTCTGTGATGCAGACATTGGTCGGGTTCACGTTCCTGTCGACGATGTATGTGACGACGGGTGAAGGGTGCAGTCGCTGGCGGACGGCGTCGGCCAAGATCCCGAGTGTGAGGAGGTCTGCCTCATCATGGAGGACGAGGGCCTCCGCGGGGGTGATGCGCTGTCCCTCTAAGACCTTGTCGCAGATCGGGGCGATGCGTGCGGCTGAGGGGCCCTTTGAGGAGCCTGAGGCCATGGGGGCGGTCCAATCTGAGACAGGCGGGGTCTCGGAGGGACTCTGGGTCGTTGTGGTGCTCATCTAGTGGATGGTTTGAACCGATAGCAGGTCTGAGAGTCTACTCGACTGAGCCTCAGTCTCCGAGCCCCTAGAGGGTCCTCTTTGCAGGGGCTGGACTCTCTCGCAAACAGTCCACCGCGCGCCCCGTAGATCACACGATGCTCATCTTCAACCTTCTATTTAGCCTCCTCCTCATCTCTCCTCACGCTGCTGCGACTCAGGACGGCGCCCAGGGCCAAGATGAGGCGAGCGCCCTCGCGCTTGAGGTTGAGTATGAGCAGCTCAACTCCCGCTTCAAGAACGACCTGACGAGCTGGTCGATCGAGGAGCATCGGCTCCGGAAGCAAGGGGTCTCAAAGGATGGCATCCCCAAGCACCCCGGTTATGAGTATCAACCCTCCTTCGCTGGCCTCGCCGAGCGGGGCGAGCCCAACGCTCGAGTTTGGATGATCAAGAACCCTGCCTTTCACGGAGAGACGGTCCAGATTCGGCGTGAGGTCTTACATCGCTGGTACAGGGCCCTCATCACTGAGAACTCCGACGGTGAGTTCATGCGAGAGGTCATCGAGGAGCTAGCCGGGTCCCCTAAGCGTCTCGGGGAGGAGTTCGTCCTGGCGACGCTCGACGAGATCCCTGAGCACTGTCAAAACTCTGAGATCATCGCAGCTTCGATCTATCACCAGGCATGGCTGCTCTCGAAGGGGATGTCTACAAAGGACCCTGAGCGCAAGAAGGCCGCGATCGAGCTCATGAACGTCTTGGTCGCAGGCTATCCAGACGCAGAGGACTCTGCGATGGCTGCTGGGATCCTCTTTAGCGTCGAGTCGACCGCGCTCAGGCTCGCGCTTCACAAGTGGTGTGATGCTAGTCGAGCTGTCCTCGCAGAGGGAGGGGACTCTTCAGAGTGGCCCGCGAACCCTATGCATCAATTTCAATCACACATGACGCCACTCGGTGCGGCTGGCAGCGAGCAGGCGCTGCTTTGGGTGACTCAATTTTATCCGGCGTTCGATCAGAGAGAGCGTCGCTCTAGAGAGCTCGGCACGCTCTGGTTAGGACAAGAGTTCTCGAAGCGTCGCTCCTCAGCCGAGCACTATTGGATGGACCTAAAATTTGACATCCTCGATCTCTCCGCTGAGGTTTGCTCAGAGAAGGACTGGGCCTTCGATTTGGTTAAGGGTTTGCACGATGAGCTGCCCTTCTTTTTGCCTGATCGCTACGCGCCCCTCTTACGGAAGATCCTCGAAAAGAGCAGTGATGCGAGGGTTCGAGAGCAGGCGACCCTCACCTTGGCGCGCTCGCTCTCAAAGAGCGCTCACTACACAGATTTGATTGAGGGCTTGAGATCTCCCCAGCTCTTGGAGAACACGGCCACCTTTGAGCGCATTTCAAAGGAAGCTGAGGAACATCGCGAGGCGTTCGAGAAGGTGATGCCCGGGGCCAAGGCGCCGCGGTTGCGTGGAAAGGACGCCGAGGGCCTCGAGATCGACCTGG
>JAPKBY010000272.1 GCA_028823185.1 Planctomycetota bacterium | reverse complement strand
AAGTCGACCTCACGGCCCTCGTTGATGCAGTCGATCGCCATGGCGACGAAGTTCTCATAGTCGCCGCTGGGCCTTCCGCTGGGCGCGTTGTCGATGGCGCCTGAGTAGATCAAGTGACCTTTGGGGTTGATGACATACATGTGCGGGGTCGTCTTCGCGCGGTAGCGCTGACCGACAGCGCCGTCTTCGTCGATGAGGACGGGGTAGCTCATGCTCCAGTCCGCCGCTGCCTCACGATTGGTCTCTACGCCGTGGCCTTGCTTGCCGGGAGCTCCAGAGTTGATGGCGAGCCAGACGATGTCGTCACCAGTGACCTCGTTGCCCATGTCGATCAGCGGCCCCGAAGTGTGGGTGCGCACGACCACCGGGCAACCAGGATTGAACCACTCCAAGACGACGGTCTTTCCGCGGTGGTCTGAGAGGCGATGGGTGTCTCCATTGAGATCCGTGAGTGTGAAGTCGGGTGCGAGGGCGTCGACCTCAGCGAACTCGGGCTCAGTCTCATTCGAGACAGGCAGGAGGATCTCCATCGCTTGGAACTCGACATGCATCTTTTGCCCGCCGTGCAGCTGCAAGCCGAAGTGCCCAGAGGTGCGACCGGGGTCGTTAATGAGAGACGCGGTCTCTTGACCGTTCAGGTGCACTACGACGTCGCGACCGTGCGCCGACACGACCATCTCGTTCCAGCCGTCTTCCTTCCAGAGCTTGGCGACCTTCGCTTGATCTGGATTGACGACCCAGGCGCGTCCGCCGGTCTCATAGAGGCCGGCGGTCTTGAACTCCTTCGCCTCGCCCTCGGTGTCGAGCTCGGCCTGGAAGCCGTGGACGCCGACGCCCGAGTCGTTGGGCTCAGCGCGGAAGTAGAAGCCGCTGTCGCCGTGCTTCATCTTGACCTTGATGCGCGCGGTGAAGTCCTCGTAGGTCTTCTCTGAGAGGAGGATTCCGTGACGTGATTCTGTGGCAGGGGAGGTCCCGACGATGACGCCATCAGTGACCGTCCAATCGCCGCCCGGGAGCGTGCGCCAGCCAGAGAGGTCCTCTCCGTTAAAGAGCGGCATCCACTCGTGCCGCCCGAGGTCGCGGAGGCGAGCGTTCCGAAACTTATAGGTCTTTCCCTTCTCTCCGTGATGCTGGATCGCGATGTGACCGCTGAGATCCATCGTGTCCCGGAGCTCTGCTGTTTGAATGCCGTTGACCCACACTTGCAGGTGATCACCGATGCAGAGGATGCGATAGGTGTTCCACTTTGAGCGGTCAAAGGCGTTAGATGCCGGCGTCCCTTTCTCTGGGTGGACGAGCCAAGCGCGCCTGCCTTCGTCATAGATCCCGCCGGCCCAAGCTCTGTCGGAGGGGTCGACCTCAGCTTGGTATCCATAGACGCTGTTCTTCTTGACGTGGGAACGGAACTGGATCCCTGAGTTCGCCGCTCCCTCAGGCACCATCACATCGATCTCCAAATCGAAGTCACCGAACTCTTCCTCAGTGGCGAGGAAGAATTTGCGGTCGCCTTTGAGGTGGACCTCTTCGCCCTCTCTCCAGACCTCGCCCCAGTCGTAGGGGTTCATCCAGCCCTCCGTGCCCTTCTCAGGGAAGAGCTGGCGCCAAGGCGCGTCCTGGGCAGAGAGGGGGAGTGATAAGAGTAGGAGCGCGAAGAGAGTGCAGGTGCGGTGCATGGGATCTAGCGCGGCCTCGTGAGAGGTCGCGTTCAGAGGGTGTCCTCCTTGGGCTGCGGTCGCCCTCGGAGCTCAAACTAAGAGAGGCTCAGGCGCCCCAGGATATCTCTAAACCTTGCGTGAGGTTAAACGAAGCCGAGCAAGGGCCTCCTGGATTTCTGTACCAGCCTTGATAGCGCTTCAGGTCGCCTGCAGAGACTCCAGCGCCGGCTGGAATGTTGCCGGTCGTGGAGGCCGCGCCTGTGGCATCTGCGAAGATGACCTGCAAGCGGATCACGCCGCCGCCAGCGCAGCGTAGACCGGCTCCAAAGACGTTCCCGTTGCCGCTGTTGACCGCGTTGTTCCCTTGGAAGAACAAGATGGGCTGGTTGGGCAGGAGGTTGACGGCGTTCAGGACTAGGTTTCCAACAGCGACGGAGTCGGTGCCTGTTCCCGTGAGCAGACCGCCATTGCCTGTCGAGTTGGCACAGCCTTGACCGCTCGGGCCGGTGTTAGAGCAGGGGCAGGGAGTGCCGCTCCCGTCTCCAAAGCAGAAGGGCGTGCCGACAGCGCCGCTAGAGCAGCCAGTCGTCGGCGAGATGTATACCCCAGGGCTGCCGATGTCCAAGCCGTTACCAGCGGTGAAGGAGCCGAGGCAGTCTCCATCGCTCGCGAGGATCCAGGCGAAGGGGTTGTTCGTGCCGAGCGCTGAGGAGCAGCCGGTGGCGCTGATGCCATCCGTCCGCACTGACCCGGCGAAATCCTCGTCTCCATAGGTGAGCTTGTCGACGACGTCGCCGTTCGCATCGAAGATGTAGATCGTGTCGTTGCGGCCGAGGAGTGAGTTGTCACCCATGTCGAGGACGAGGCCTCCGGAGATGCCCCAGTCCAGCGCGAAGAAGAAGCTGTCCGACTCCGTGATGACTTTGGATTGTCCCGCGGCGATGTTGCCCGAGAGTGAGACGGTGCCGGGGTTGCCTGATTTGTCATCAATGCTCCAGCCGTTGAGGCTGATGCTTGAGCTTCCAATGTTGGTGATCTCGATGAACTCACCTCCTGCCCCTTTGTACATGTACTCGGTGATGCGCACAGGCTCGCTTGAGATGCCGAGTCCAAACTCAACCTCGAGCGGTGTGTACTCCGGAGTGCGAGGCCAGAAGAAGCTCGCGCCTCCTGAGAGCGGAGTGCTGTCTGCGCGGACGTAGTACTCGACCTTGATTCCAGAGTTTGAGACGGGGAGAGCTACGCCGAAGACGCCATCGCCAGCGAGGCCGTCATGATGAGCGCCGTCGTCCAACATGTTCACGGTCTCGTAAGAGCCGTCGCCTGCGGTGCGCCAGTAGAGGCGGACCTCTCCGATGGGCGCGTTGGGACCATCGACGTCAGCCGTGACCCAGCAGGTCTCGCCGGCCGCAGGGTCGACGGGGTCATGAGAGACGGAGCTGACGGATGGCGCGGGGAGGCTGATCTCTGCGTGGTTGAGGAGGAAGGTCCTGCGATTGACGACGAAGGCTTCTAGGCCGGGCGCGATCCCGTTGCCGCCGATGCTGACAGAGTTGACCAGCCCGTTGACGAAGCTCGAATAGGAGAAGAGCTTCTTCGTGTCAGCTTGAACCTCAGCGTCAATCAAGGCCGCGTACTGTGTGATGAGCGGTCCGATGACGTCGATCCTCCACATCTGGTCGATCAGCGTCCGATAGTGCGCGAGGTAGCGCTGGCGGAAGTCTTGGATGGCGAGCAAGCGGTTCAGGACTGGGCGATTGGTCGCGTTCTGGTGATAGAAGGGGTTGAGCTCATAGAGGCTCGGTCCAGGCCACGTGTTTCCGCTGCCAGTGCCGAAGGACTCGTTGCCGTCGCGCTGCATGAGGTTCATGCGCTCGTCGTAGTCGTTCCAGTAGAGCGCGTAGTCGGCGCCCTTGCGGATGTAGCTGTCGTCATCCATGAAGATGTTCTCGATGAGGATGACCCACATCGCGCGATCGACGGAGAAGAC
>JAPKBY010000271.1 GCA_028823185.1 Planctomycetota bacterium | reverse complement strand
GAGGCCTTCTACTGGCCTACCTGCTCACCCTCCTTGTCGTCGGAGCGTGGAAAGCCCGCAGCCTGCGCGGGATCGATGATTTCCACCTCGCCGGCCGCTCACTAGGCACAACCGTCCTCGCAGGGACATTGATCGCGACGTGGATCGGCACGGGCAGCATCTTTGGAAACGCCGAGGAGGCCTATCGGATTGGTATCGCGACATGGCTCCTCCCACTAGCTGGAGCCTCTGGCGTCTTCGTGCTCTGGCGCCTAGCTGCGCGACTGAGGAGTCGCCCACACGTGACGATCCAAGATCTCCTCGAAGAGCGCTTTGGGCCAGCGACTCGCATCATGGGCACCTTAGCCCTCGTCGCAGGCTATGTAGTGATCGTGAGCTATCAGTACAGAGCAGGAGCGACCGTCCTGCGCTATGCAGCGCCAGGACTCAGCGAGACGGCCGCGATCATCACAGTGGCTGCGATCGTCATCCTCTACACAGCGATGGCAGGGATGGTCTCTGTCGCGAGGACAGACCTAGTCAACGGCGTGCTCATGGGCTTCGGAGTGATCGCAGTTTTAGGCGTGCAGCTCGTTCGACTGGGTGGCCCTAGCGGCGTGCTGAACGCTCTACCTGAAACCCACCTGGATGCGCTCGGCCCATACCAACCGCTCAAGATCGCCTCGATCCTATTGCCGTCTTTCCTCTTGGTGCTCGGCGATGCCAACCTCTACCAGCGCTTCTTCTCCGCGAAGAGCCCACAAGTCGCAAAGAGAGGCGCGCTGTGGATGCTCGTTGGTGTGCTCCTCTTGGAGTATGCGATCCTCGCGATCGCGCTCTGTGGCCGAGCGCGCGTAGAGAGCGGCGAACTGAGCAGCCCAGAGCATCCAGCCCACATCATCGTCCACCTAGCCTTCACGGACCCCTGGCTCCCCACTTGGCTGGGAGCGCTCCTTTTGGCGACTGTGGTGGCCGTGGTCATCTCAACAGCAGATAGCTATCTGCTCTCACCCGCCTCATCGCTAGTCCGTGATGTCTGGGAACGCTTCGGGAACGCGAAAGAATCCAAGCTGAGCCCGCTCTTCCTTGGGCGCACAGCCGTTTGCGCCTTGGGCCTGATCGCCCTCGCCTTGTCGTTCACATCGGATTCATTCTTCGACTTAGCGCTCTTCGCCTACACCCTCTATGGGGCCACGATCACGCCTGCACTGATGGCAGCCCTCTTTTGGCCAAAGGTCACTCCTCGCGGCGCCTTCGCTGGAATGCTGTCTGGATTGAGCACCGCCCTCTTGTGGAAATTTGGCCTCCAAGAATGGCTCCTCGGGACCTTCCATGATGGCGGCTCACTTCATGCAGCCATCTCCTCAATGGACGCGGTGATTCCAGCAGTCATAGCCTCATTCGCAGCGATGGCGATCAGTACCAAGACACGTGGTGAATGAGGCTAGCTCCACCTGTAGGCTGCGCTCATGAGCAACAAGACGAATCTTCTCGCATGCATCGCGATCACTTGGGCCTCCGCCTGCGTAGCCCCCCTGCCCGCGGGGCTTGAAGCGCATCCGCAAGGCCTGCTCCCGTCTCAGGACACGAGCACAACTCCCAGCGGCTTCCTAGAGGTCGAAGCCATCAGTTCATGGGGTGAGACAGAGCAAGCTACGAGCGTTGCGATGCGCTACGGCCTCGCCGAGAAGACCGAGCTCTACATGCTTCAAGAGCTACACCGCGCCATCTCAATTCCAGGTGCAGATAAAACATCAGGCGTCGGCGATGCATGGCTCGGCATGCGCCACCGCCTCATCGATTCAGATGCAAACGGCACCGCACACGCATTCGCCGCCGAGGTCCGCCTCCCCCATGGAGACCCGAGTGATGGCCTTGGAACAGGACAGCTAGAGCTACACCTAATCCACATCCGCGACTCTAGTTGGAGAGGGTTAGACCTCACGACAAACACAGGCCTAAAGCTCATCGGAGATGGCGAGGACAGACCTGACCCAGCCTTAACCGCCTCAGCCACCTTCACAAAAGCACGCCTAAGCGCAGCAGGAAAGCAGCTCCCCTTTGGAGTGATCGCTGAAGTCGGTGGCATGTGGCAGCCAGAAGAGAACCACTCACCTGCCTGGGCCGCCCTGGGAATAAGAATCCCAATCCACCCATCTCTTGAGCTACAGATCGCAAGAATTGAAGGCATCGGAAGTGATGGCCCTGAAGCCGCCTGGATCGCCGACCTTGGGCGACTAGTCGGAGACGCCCTAGATTTGCGAACGCGGTAATTAGCCCTGAAGTTCAGGGCAAGTTCGAGGCTATGGGGCCGATCATAGCTAATGAAGGTCTCTTTGATCCCCACCTCGGAGAGCTCATAATCAGCTAATCCCCTCACCGGACTCCGCTAAAGTCCATCAGCCTTCATCGCCCCGAATGGGGGCGGGCTCCTAACTGCTTTAGCCTCAATGGTTTACGGGATTGCTTTTTTGAGCTCAACAACGGCGCAAAATGCGGTTCCCTATCACGCCAATTGCGCTATCTTAATCCACCTGCAGTCAACCCTGCGCGCATGCACCGCACCTCATGCATACACCTCCCCGCTTAGCCCTTTTGACCGCTCTTGGTCTATTAGCCCTACTGCCTAGCCTCCCGCTCGGCCGCAGGGTTAACGCCAATGAGCACAGCCCGCACGACATCGACTCACTAGAGCTTGTCGCAGAGGGCCCCCTCGCATCACAGAGAACTCCTCTCGAGATCGCGCTCGTGAAGCCCGGCGCCTACTGGCCAGGACCGCTCGCTAAGCACACGCCAGGCAAGCCGCTTCTGCTGACGCAGAGATCTGTGCCATTTGACGTCTTGATGCGCAGCCAAGATGGATTGTGGGCCGCTCGCCAAACAATATTCACCAAGCAGAACAATGGCCCCATCGCCATGCTGCTTGAGGCTCGCGGTGTCCTATCAGGCTTCGTTCATACGACCGAGGGGACACCTGCTGCCGAATCCCTGATCACGGCGCGCAGCTCTGACGGCAAGCTCTTCACGCAGATGACCGGCAAAGACGGCTCATTTCGCTTCTCCTGGCTCCCGGAAGCAAAGTACACCATCAGCACTCCTCCCTCAGTGCACGGCGCCTGCCATGAGGAGACGCTTTGCATCGCAGGAAGAGACATCAGGCTTCAGCTTCAACCGCAACCGACAGCGGGTGAAGCAGCTGAAGTCATTGGCAAGGTCCACAGCCAGAGCGGTGAGTATAGAAATGCAATGCGCGTGAAGCTCTGGCCCTTGGATGCGCACGCGGCTCCCCAGGACACCGCCGTTGTCTGGAGCGAGACCAGCAACGGAGTCATCAGTGGACAATTCAATGTCCCTGCGACCCTTGGCGAGCAGTACGTCATGAGCTTAGAGAAGAATGACATTCTCCCCGCGTCCTTCACGAGGAGTCCAATCCAAGCTCCCAGCGCCGGCGTGGAGATCTTCTTCGATGACACCAGACCCCACACAACGCTGAGCATTCAGCCTGCTACCCTCGACTCAACCGGATTTACGAGTGGATTTGAAATAGCCCTCTCTTGGGGCCAGGGTGTCACATGGCGCAAAAGCGTGGACTCGAATTGCTCTATAGAAGGCGTCCCCTGCAACACCCCCATCGCTTGGCTGGTCCGTGCTCCTAATAGGAAGCCTGTCTATGGTGAG
>JAPKBY010000270.1 GCA_028823185.1 Planctomycetota bacterium | reverse complement strand
TTCTCCGTGTCGGCGTCTTGTGCCACCCGACATACGGCGGCTCTGGAGTCGTAGCGAGCGAGCTCTCCCTCGCTCTCGCCGCGCGTGGCCACCGCGTCCACCTCTTCAGCTATGCCGTTCCCCCGCGCCTCGTTCGGTCTCCAGGCTCTGTCGAGGTCCATGTCGCCCAAGGCGCCCCATACCCCCTCTTTGAAGCTCCGCCCCACGATCTAGCGATCGCATCGGCGGCCTTGAACGTTCACGAAGCCGAAGGCTTAGACATCATCCATGCGCATTATGCGCTGCCGCACGCGATGAGCGCCGTCATGGCAAATCACGCTGCTGGTGGGATCAGACCCGGCCCCGCGCCGCAAGTTGTCACGACTCTTCACGGCACTGACATCACGCTTGTCGGTCGCCACCCGAGCTATCGACCGCTCCTTCGCTACGCGCTTGAGGCGAGCCATGCGGTCACCGCTGTGAGCGAAGATCTCGCTCGTCGCAGCGTAGAGTCTTTTTATCCCCGCCCAGACAGCGCCACGCCTCCGGTTGAGGTTGTTCCTAACTTCGTAGACTCGGTTCAGTTTCATCCTGACGAGCAGACGAGGGGTGATGGTCCACCGACAGCGATTCATGTCTCAAACTTCCGCCCTGTAAAACAAGTCCCGTGGCTCGTTGAGGCCTTCATCGAAGCAACGGCAGGAACCAACGCCCGCCTCGTTTTGGTTGGAGACGGACCTGAGAGAGACCCTGCAGAGACGCTCGTGCGGGAGCTGGGCGCTTCCGACCGCGTCGACTTCTTAGGCCAGCGCGATGTTCTCCCAAGCCTCTTGAAGCGCGCCGACCTCTTTCTCTTGGCGAGCGCTGAAGAGTCTTTTGGCCTCTCCGCTCTCGAGGCTATGTCTTGTGGCTTGCCTGTGTTGGCACCAAAAGTTGGCGGCGTTCCTGAGGTCGTCACTGATGGTCTGACCGGTTGGTTAACGGCTCCAGGCGACCGAGACGCTTATCTCGTTGCCCTGCGCGAAGGCCTCTTCAACTCTGAAGAGCGCGCGCGGCGCGGAGTCGCGGCGCGAGCAGACGCGGTAGAGCGCTTCTCGATTGACTATGTCGTCGCTCGCTATGAGTCCATCTACAGGCGCTTGATCCGAGAGGCCACGAGCCTGTGAATCGCGTCCACCTCGACCACAACGCGACGACTCCGCTGCGACCCGAGGCAAGGGCAGAGTTCCTGCGCGCAGTAGACGCGCTTGGGGGTAACCCTTCGAGCGTTCACGCCTCAGGCCGAGCCGCGCGAGCTGAGCTGGACGACGCCCGCGAGCGAATCGCCGCCGCCTTAGGCGTCGAAGGCGAAGAGCTGGTTTTCACCTCAGGAGGAACTGAAGCTAACAACACGGCCCTTTTTGGGGCGCTCCCCCCTGGGCGGCCGCTTTACATCAGCGCGGTAGAGCACTCTTCCGTTAGAGAGGTCGCTGAGGCCCTTCAAAAAGAGGGACGCGACGTAACGATCTTGCCTGTGGACCCTGAAGGGCGCCTAGATGTCCCAGCCACAAAAGCGGCCTTAGAGGGCCGCAAGAGTGGGCTTCTCTCTGTGATGGGCGCAAACAATGAGCTCGGAACGGTCTCCCCCTTCGGAGAGCTTCGTGCCGTCCTAGAGGCTCTACCTCCGGACTCCCGCCCCCTTTGGCACGCAGACTGCGTCCAAATGCTCGGCAAGCTTCCGCTCGCCCCTCGGGAGCTCTCCTTGGACCTCGCGAGCTTCTCTGCCCACAAGGTCGGCGGCCCCCTGGGCGTTGGCGTCCTCTGGTGTTCAAAAACCACAGCGCTCTCCCCTCGCCTTTACGGGGGTGGCCAGGAGTCAGGGCTTCGCTCTGGCACAGAAAACCTCCCGGCCATCGCGGCAGCTGCCGTCGCAATTGAGCTCGCGGTCCAAGAGCAAGCTGCTTACACCGCAAAAACCAGCTCCCTCGCGAAGCAATTTTGGGGAGAGATCCAAGAGGCCTTACCCGCCGCCCGATTGCTAGGCCCACCGATAGAGAGCACCGAGCGATTACCTAACACTCTTTGCGTACTCCTGCCAAAAGCTGACGGGCGGGTGCTCGTGCCCCGACTTGACCTTGAAGGTCTCGAGGTGAGCGCGGGAAGCGCGTGCTCCTCTGGCTCCATTGAACCCTCACCGGTTCTCATGGCCCTCGGCCACAACGAGGCGGACGCCCGCGCTGCCCTGCGCCTCTCCTTGGGCAGAGAGACAAGCGCTGCCGACTTGCAGATTGCAATTAAGGTTTTGCGGACAACCTGTGGGTAAGTTCTTTAGCTTCACCGACTCGCGTCGTCTGCGCTTATTTCTGTGAAGACTTCCCGCCTCTGTTGTTGACGGAGTGCAAGATCTGGGAATAATGTCCCCTCTGCTCGCTGCCGGGTCGCGCCCTGCGCTCTTCCCGGGTTTTTCGCGCCGGTCCTGCCTTTGATTGGAAAAGGGGTGGCCCTGACGAAAGGAGCGAGACAGAAGGAAACCTCAATGCGTAAAACAACTCCCTCCCCTAATGCCGCGAATACGGCCGCTATTGTGGGAATTGAGGCTGTTCACCCCGCGCCGGCATCGGGAGAGAGCGCGCAAAAACAAGGCGACCTCGCTGCGACTTGGCAGGGAATCATCTCTGAGATTCGCAGTCGCATTCAGCCGGAGATCTTTGAAACTTGGTTCCGCCGCGCGGCCCTGGTGGCTCACGAGGAATCCACGGTGGCCATCGCCGTTCAGAACGCTTTCGCGCGCGACTGGCTAGAGCGCTACCACCGCGCCGTCATCGAAGAGTCCGTCCAAGAGGCCCTCGGAGGCTCGTTCTCTGTTGAGCTTCGCGTTGACCCAGAGCTCGCCCTGCCCGCTCAAGCCTCCGAAGAAGAACAAGAGACGCCCACAGAGCGCGCCGCCCCCACATCTTTGATCCAACAAGGGCCTGCGACGAGCAATAACGCGAGCCCCAACCTCCCTGGCTCGCTGGTGCATGGCTCGGACGTCGGGCTCAATGCCAAATACACCTTTGAGAACTTTGTCGTCGGTCCCTGCAACCGCTTCGCTCACGCAGCCTCTGTTGGCGCGGCAGAGTCCCCCGGCGCCGCCTATAACCCGCTCTTCCTGCACGGAAACGTCGGCCTCGGAAAGACCCACCTCTTGCAGTCGCTCTGCTTCTCGCTGCTCGACAACTGGGAAGGGGTTCGCATCTTGTATTTGTCCTGTGAGACCTTCGTGAATCACTTCATTGGGGCGCTTGAGAACGGCAACATTCAGGCCTTCAGGAACAAATACCGCAACGTTGACGTGCTCGTGGTGGACGACATCCACCTCTTGGCCAACAAAGAGCGCACGCAGGAAGAGTTCTTCCACACCTTCAACACGCTCTACAACGCTGGAAAGCAGATCGTGCTCTCCTCTGACTCGCCCCCTAAGGACATCCCAACACTCCAAGAGCGCCTCGTGAGCCGCTTTAAGTGGGGCCTCGTGACCGAGCTCGAGACTCCCTGCTACGAGACCCGCGTCGCGATCCTGAAGCGCAAGAGCCGTCAACGCGGCCGAGAGCTCCCCGACGACGTCGCCGGGCTCCTCGCGGAGAGGATCGACAACAACATCAGAGAGCTTGAGGGCGCCATTACGAAGCTCTTTGGGTATTCAGACCTCTCTGGGCAGCC
>JAPKBY010000269.1 GCA_028823185.1 Planctomycetota bacterium | reverse complement strand
TATCGGCACCGGCGGTGTCTAGAACACCGATCTTGGGGACGGCCGAGTTTATGGATAGCACGGGGGTCCCCGTTTGCCCGTCCGACGGCCTTGGTCGCCCCTCCGCGCGCTCACGAAAAAACCCGGCACGGGCCGGGTCATCGTTGCCCCAGGCCCATCGACATGGGCGGGACACCTGTTTCATCTCCAGGTGTTGGTAGCGGGGGCAGGATTCGAACCTGCGACCTCCGGGTTATGAGCCCGACGAGCTACGTCTCTGCGCTACCCCGACGTCCGTGGAGGGAGGTCATGCCGCTTGTTGGTTAGATCAGAACTAGAGGATGTCACAGGCATGGGCACAGTTGGACCGTTGCGCAACCAGGTTGACCGTGCCCTGCCAGGGGCGACCCAGCACGACACGCAGCCAGCTAGAGCGTCAAACCGTACTCGCCTTCAAAGTACTCCCGCGAAATGATGCCTCCGGGCTACCGTTTCGGAGCTGGAATAGAAGTACCCTCCGGCATGCGGTGTCTCTACATCCTCTGCCTCACGGCATCTCTCCTCGCCGGCTGCCTCCGCTCCAAGGGCGGGGCGAGCCGACCCACTGCACCTGATGCCGCTCCGCCGGAGAGCGCGGACGACTCGCTCGCCCGGCTTAGGCCTCCGGCACCGAACGTAGACGGGGCGCCGATATTGGCCCGCGAGGAGATGGGGGTGCGCGAGGCCGCGCTCGCCTTCATGCTCGCCCGCTGGAGACGGAACGTGCCGAACGAGGCGGTGGCCATCGAGCTGCAGGTCTCCCCCGACGTCCACCCCTCCGCGACGACCTGGATCCGCGCCATCCTCGACGATGCGTTGCGGATGTACGGCCCCTATGCCGGGCACGGCCCGGGCCGGATCCGGGCCGTGTTCTCCCTCGACAAGAGCTGGTGCCTGGACGTGCAGGAGGCGATGTCGGGGTACCGCCAGGAGTACCTCTGCGAGCAGGACGGCGGCCTGAACGCGGGCAGCGGCTGGCAGAAGAGCGAGTCGATTCTCTTCGCCAGACCCTGGGGTCCCGCGGTCGATCCGAGGCGCGGTGAGCCGCCCCTGTCCGCCTTCACGGAGGAGGGGGCCGGTGAGCTGCTCGACGCAAGGGACTGGGAGCTGCACTTCGTCTACGAGATGGGCCACGCCACCCACGGACTACTCATGAGCGAGCTCACCGGCCAGGGCACCACGCCCTTCGTCCCCGTCCTCCTCGAGGTGGGCGCAGCGCGCATGGCGGCCTACGCCTACGCGGTGGCCGTGCGGGGGGAGTCCGAGGAGAAGTGGCGGGCAGCCGTCTTCGAGCGATCGAGCCCGCAGCGGGCGAAGCTGACCTCCTTTGCTGACCCACTGCTCGCGACCGGCGGCGAGTACCACGGGGACTCGATCGAGTGGCCCCGCATCTACACCCTCGGGTTCCTCGCCGGCGAGTACCTCGTTGGGACCTACGGGGACGAGGCGCTGTTCGATCGTCTCATACCGCTCTTGATGTCGAACGGAGGGGATCGAGACGCCGCGTACCGCTCCGTCCTGGGGGTCACCCTCGAGGAGCTGACGATGGCCCTCGACTCGTACGCGCTGGAACAACTGAGCGCCGCGGGACACGAGCTGTCGCGTCGCTAGGTCCAGGGGTACGTCCTCCGACGCAGCCGATCGGGCGAGACCTTGGCACACTCCTTGACACACCCCTAGGTGTCCCCAAACGCAAGAGAGGCCGCAAATTGCGGCCTCTCTTGGTGTTAGATGGTAGCGGGGGCAGGATTCGAACCTGCGACCTCCGGGTTGTGAGCCCGACGAACGGGAACCCAGCTCTCGCACACCCTTAAAACCGCTCGAGCGCGGCCTTGAGCTGAGCGTCGCCGCCCTCGTGCAAAAAATCCCCAGGGTCAGGGAGCACCTCGACGTCGACCTCGATGCCGCGACCATCGTAGAGCCGACCGTCGGGCCGAAAGGACGCCATCGAGGCGCAGCGCACCTCCATGTCCGTCTTGGGCAGCCGGAAGGACTGCGAGCGCGCGCTCCCTCCGGAGCTCGCGGTGCCGAGCAGCGTCACGCGAGGCAAGAGCTCGAGCGCGCCGAGGAAGATGTCCGTCGCGCTGAAGCAGCCGGAGTCAGAGAGCACCACGACCGGCAGGTCGTAGAAGTACTCGGCGGGGTGTTCGGTGTGATCGAGGACGAGGTAGTGCCAGGCGCTGAATTCGCCGACAGGCTGCCACTCCGGCTTGAAGACGGCGGTTGCCGCTTCGATAGCATCGAGCTGCCGGCCGTTCCACCCATCCCAGTTGGCCCGATACATGTAGCGAGCCTCCAAGTGGCCCTCATCGAAGCGCGACGAGAGGCGGTACTGCGCGATGTTACCCACGATCGCGGGCTCCTTGGGACCAATCAAGTATCCCCCCAGCGCAAGCAGGAGCTCACGCGTCCCCCCACCGTTGCCGCGCACGTCGACGATGAGCCCCTTGGAGTCGACGAACTCCCCCATCGCCTCGTGCAAGGAGTCAACATCGCCGTCCATCTGGACGATGCGCAGATAGCCGATGTCGCCTTCGAGGATCGTGCTCTTGGAGCGCGGCCAGGGACCGTATGTGGGTCGGCGCGATGAGAGCTCGAGCTCTCGCTCGACCGTCTCGCTCCCATCCACCGTCGAGAACGTCACCGTGAGCGGCACGCCTGTCTCTTCCCCGAGGACGCGACGCACCCAATCGATCTCGCGCATGTCGCCGAGGGCGCGACGGCGGACAAGCTGCGGGCTGCCGTTCGCGATGTAGGGTCGCGCCAGCTCAACCCACTCGTCCATCGTCTTGCCGTCGATCGCTCGAACGACCGGCGCGTCAGGCTCGACCAAAGCGGAGCGGTCCGGGAGCACTGCGACGACGCCCTGAGCAGACTCGACGAGCAAGAAGGGCAGGTACTTGTCGCCGGGCTCACCGAGGGGGAGGTTCGAGCGGACCTGGGCGTGCCCGTCCCCAAAGCGCATAAGGAGGCGATGCAGCTCGAGGCGCAGCTCCAAGACATCGACTTGGACTCCGGCCATGCCGTCACGTATCTGAGCCAACTCACGGTCGAGTTCAACCTCACCGAGCCCCAAGTAAGCGAACTGATCCTTGAGCCCCGCTCCGAACGCTTCGATGTCTCTCTGAGCATCCTCCACCGAGATCCGCGAAAGAGCTGTGGGTCGACGAGCACTGCTCAACTCTCTTGCGGCCCCCGCGGCACGCAAGGCCTGACGCTTCGCCCGCGTCATCTCCACGCCCTCGAGCCGAACGGCCGAGCCATCCTTGAGAGAGCGGAGGTCAAGGTCGACCTTTCCGTCGCCCTTCCATTCGAGCCTTACGAGCATTGGGATGAGGTCCTCAGCGAAACGCTTCTCGCGCCCAGGAGACCACGTATCAGCGAGGGTGAGGATCTCTTCGACGTTTATCCCGTCAATCGCGACGGGCTCGTACCAGGTCCCATCCACCTGGACCTCGGGCTGGTCCCCCGACCAACGCAGCCCGTCGAAGGGGCTGGACTTCTCGTCAACATCTTGGGGGACGAGGGAGGCGAGACTCAAAACAAGAGCGAGAGAGATCATGCTTGAAACCGTCCAAGGGAAATTGTGTTGCTACTGCAATTCATCTTTATAGAGGTCGATGATGAAGAGCACGAGTTCGTCCGA
>JAPKBY010000268.1 GCA_028823185.1 Planctomycetota bacterium | reverse complement strand
GTCTCGCTGCCTTCCTCTGAAGCCGCTCTCGTCTATCGAATCAAAGAGGACGGCCGCCACGCGCTCCGCCCTGGCGGCGAGGGCTATCAATACGACGGTGAAGCCGGCTCTCGCACTGCAGCAGAGCTGGCCGCTGAGATCCTCCAAGAGCCCGAGTCTTTCTCGGCTGGAGCCCTCCTGCGCCCCTTGGCGCAAGACATCGCCTTGCCCGTCTGCGCCTACATTGGAGGTTGGGGCGAGCTCGCTTACCACGCACAGCTTGGCGCTCTTCGCGAGGCGACCGGCGTGACGGAGAGCTCCTTCGTTCCGCGCCTCTCTATTACGCTGAGTGACGAAGAGGTGCGCTCTTCACTGCATACTCTTGGCTGTTCGGTGGCCGACATCATCGCCGCTCGAGGAGAGTGGAGCTCTGCCCCCGAAGAAGGCGAACGCCCTCCGGTTCTCGACGCTTTGCACGAGCTCGCAAAAAACTCTCGAGACTCCCTGCTCGAACATCGCGACGCAATCTCAGCGATAGATAAAGGCCTCGCTGCCGGCTTAAAGCGCGCCGCAGACAACCTCCAGGCCACCGTTGAGAAGGTCGCCCTCAAAGCGGAACGCTCTCACGCAAATAGCAGCGGCAAAGGCCGTCGCCATGAGCGGCGCGCGAACCAAGCCTTGTTCCCGCGCGAGGGCACACAAGAGCGCTCACTGGGCCCTGTGCCCTTCGTCGCTAAATATGGCTTTGACTGGCTCGGCCTGCTCCTCGAGGAGCTTGACCCCTTCGCCCTTGAACATATTCATTGCGCTCTAAGCGAGAGCGCTGAGGGATAACCCCCGGAGCCGCCTTAATCCGGTTAGGCTCATAGCTATGAAGCTCGACTGTCTCGTGATCGCCGCTCACCCCGACGACGCCGAAATCTCGGTGGGGGGGACTCTTTTGAAGCTGGCTCAAGCCGGAAAGAAGACCGGGATCGTTGATGTGACCCGAGGCGAGCTCGGAACGCGGGGCAGCGCCGAAGATCGAGCTCTTGAATGCTCGAAAGCTAGCGAGCTCTTAGGCCTCAGCGTTCGCCACAATCTCGACGCCGGCGACGGCCGCGTGAGCGTGACCCCTGCGTTGCGTGAGGAGCTTGCCGCCCTTATCCGCGAGCACGCGCCCGCCCTCATCCTCTGCCACCACACGGACGATCCGCACCCCGATCACGCAGCCTCGGCTCAGCTCGCTCGAGAGGCTTGGTATCTGGCAGGGCTTGGCAAGCTCGCCGAAGAGGCAGGCGGTGCGCCCGCTCATCGCCCAGAGCGGCTCTATGAGTTCCTAAGCCACACCCCTTTTGACCCGACCTTCGTGGTCGACATTGAGCCCGTCTGGGAGCAAAAGTTAGAGCTTATTAGGGCCTATGCCTCCCAGCTCGCGCCAAAGGACCTCGCCGACAAGGGTGATCACTTCCTCTATGGGGCCGATATCCTCCAGCGCATGGAGACCAAGGCCCGCTTCTATGGAGAGCGCGCCGGGCTTCGCTTCGGCGAGCCGTTGCTCCACAAAGGGCCCTTGCCGGCCTTTGACCCGCTGCTCTCACCGTGAGTGCTGAGAGCGTTTGGCGCCCCGTCCTCTTCGACCCCTCTCAGGCTGAAGAGCTGTCAAAGTTGCGCTCAGGGGGAGAGGTCCGAACGGTACACGATGCGCTCAGAGACCAGCTTCTCGGCTTGATGGAGGCGCGCAGCCCCAGGCTGCGAGAGTTGCCTGAGGCGGAGCGTCTCCGCCTCTTCGAGGCTAAAATGGTGGCGCATCTCGACGGAAAGACCTTAGACGAGTACGGAGTCTGGGTGTTCTATCCATGGTCCGGAGAGCTCGTTCACCTTTTGCCCGAAGAGGAGTACCTCGAGGTCCGTCTCAACCGGAACCTGAACAAGATCACAGCGGCCGAGCGCGCGCAGCTCGCGGACTTCACGATCGGTGTCGTCGGACTCTCGGTGGGCAACGCGGTCGCGCTGACCCTCGCCCAAGAGGGCGTCGGTGGACACCTGAAGCTCGCAGACTTCGACCTCCTCGAGCTCGGAAATATGAACCGAATACGGGCCGGCACCCACCAGTTGGGACTCAAAAAGACGGTCTTGGCTGCCCGCCAAATCTTTGAGATCAACCCCTGGATGAAGATCACCTTGTTCGATGACGGAGTCAACGCGGACAACATGGATGAGTTTTTGGTCGGGGACCACGCCCTCGACGTCCTGGTCGACGAGTGCGACAGCATTGAGATCAAATACCTCCTTCGAGAACGCGCGCGCGAGCTCGAACTGCCCGTCGTGATGGAGGCGAGCGACCGCGGGATCCTGGACATCGAACGCTTCGACCTCGAGCCCGATCGCCCCCTGTTCCACGGCATCGCCCCGAGCATGGACACCTCTCGCGTGGAAGAGCTGACCACCGAGGAGAAGGTCTACTACGTCATGGGGATCTGCGGTCCACACAACCTCTCCGACCGCATGGGGGCCTCGCTGCTCGACGTGGAGCGGAGCATCGTGACTTGGCCGCAGCTCGCATCTGACGTCGTGCTGGGCGGCGCGAGCGTCACGATCGCGCTCCGTCACTTGGCGCTCGGACATCCGCTCCCCTCCGGGAGACGAATCCTCGACATAGAGTCGCGCTTGAACCAACGCGAAGACTTGAACCCAGCAAAGGAGGAGGCGCCCGAGCTAAGCCCGGAGGCCCCGGAAGTTGAGCTCGAGCCGCTCATCCGCGAGCTCTTAGAGGAGGCGATCCTCGCGCCCTCCGGAGCCAACGGCCAGCCCTGGCACTTCTACGTCGACGGGTATGAGCTCTGGCTGACAAAGCACCCGGAGCGTTCGCAAGACACCCTAGACCGCGACGGCATCGCGACCCTCGCAGGGATCGGAGCCTCATTAGAGAGCCTCCGCGCTGCGGCAGCGCACCGTGAACACCACCTGGAAGAAGAGCTCTTCCCCGTCGAAGGCGCCCCCGGGATTGTCGCCCGAGTGAAGGTCCTGCCGGGCTTCAAAGAAGATCCCACCGAGCTGCAACGTCTCCACGCGCAGCTCCGCGCTCGTCACACGAACAGGCGCGTAGCACCTAGCGCACCGCTCACGGACGAGGAGGCAGCAGCGATGCTGCGGTCGGTAAACATGGATGGAGCTCGACTCAGCCTCTTGCGAGCTCCGGAAGACCTCGACCGGCTGGGCGCTGTGGTTGGCGAGAGCGACCGCCTCCGTATGCTCAACGACACCCTCGGAGAGGCGCTGATGCAGGAGCTCATCTTCAAGCCTCACGACGAAGTCGAGGTCGGGATCTCAGCGGACACCTGTGAGCTCTCCGCTCTCCAGCAGGTGATCCTGCCCTTCCTCTCCAGACCGGCTGTTCGCGCCAACTTGAGAAAGGTGAATGGTGGTGAACGCCTCACAGAGTCGAGCCGGGAGGCGCTCGCCAGCTCTTCAGCAGCCTGCCTCCTCTCTCTCGAAGATGAAGACCCGGCCACGATCGTGCGCGGCGGACAGGCGATGCAGCGCGTCTGGCTAGAAGCGCACGCTCTCGGGCTCAGCTTTCAGCCCATGGGGTCCTTGCCCTACATGGCCCGCTTCCTCTCTGATGACAATGGAATTTACGACAAAGACGAGGCGCGGCGGGTCAAGGAGCTCGACGGCCAATTCTGGAGCTACTTCCCCGAGGACAAGGGCAG
>JAPKBY010000267.1 GCA_028823185.1 Planctomycetota bacterium | reverse complement strand
GTCACTCCGATCTTCTGCGGGAGGTCACGGCGCGTGAAGAGCTCTGGATGGCCGCAAGCGCAGCAGGCCCAGAGACCACCGGCGCTGTCTAAGGCCGGCTTCTCAGCCTCTAGCCCATCTAAACAGAGCTCGAGTCCACAGTGTTCACAGGGCAGCGTACGAGAAACGTTTTCACCAGGCATGACACGCGTACTTGAATAGTAGCCGCACTCGCACGCGACGCGCACCGAGAGCGGACGAGCTGTCGAAGCCATTGAAGTCTCTTGGGGAGCGCTCATGATTTGAATCGATTTATAGCGGGACCCCGTAGGAGTCCTGCAATGAGATGGAGATCGCCGCGCCGATCAAGACGAGCACGGTCGAAGCATAGAGGATTCCCGTAGCAGAGCGCGTATTGCCGAGGCGCAAGGAAGCCTGCGCCATATATGCAAAGAGCAATGGCAGGAGCAAACCAACGAGGAGGCGGGTCCCTAAGAAAAACATGCCCCATGGGCCGAACAAAGGTCGCGCCTCTGCGAGCTCTATCTCGCTCTTGTAAACGGAGCATGTGATGAACACCAAGCAGCACGTCACGATCATCACCCACACGCAGACTTTATTTAGCCTGACAAGGTGCGAGACATCGAGCTTTGGAACCGTGAGATACCAGTGACCAAGGACCATCGCCAGGCCCACGCTCCCCGCTACCGTGCCTGTCGAGAGCGCACTCAATGTGGGCAAGCCAAAGAGTCCGAGGTCGAGGCCTCGATCTAAGAGCAGCCCGGTCGCTGTCCCCGCAGCAGCGAGGCTCACGCCCAGCCCCAAATACCAAGAGCGACCGCGCGGTTGACGAGTGCAACTGAGGGCCCCTACGACAGATACCCACCCGAGAAGGACGCAGGGATCTCCCCAAGGAGCCGCCTTAGCGAGCGGCGGCAAGAGCGCCCCCGCAGCGAGAGAGAGCGCCGCTGTAGACGCCATCATCCTATAGAAGGGCTTCCCGACCGGAGCCGGCGGCACGAAAGCCAGCCCGAAGAGAACCCCGAACCCCAACACAAAACAGAACTGCGCTCCTAAATCCGTCCAAGCCATGGCCAGGATTCTAGCGAGCTAGAGGTGAGCTTCCTCCCCTCGCGTGAAGAACAACGAGGAGCCTTGTGGGGATGCGGCCTGACGATCGGTAGAATTAGCCCTCTCGCAGACCGCGAACCCCAATACACCTATGGCACCTCTAAGAGTTCTCATCACCGGCGGCGGCCGCGGCATCGGCCGCGCAGCAGCCCTTCGCTTCGCCAAAGAAGGCGCCCACGTCGTCGTCGCAGCTCGCACCTCAGGGGAGCTAGACGACGTCGTAGCTGAGATCGACGCTGCAGGCGGCAAAGGCCTCGCCGCACAAATGAACGTCACTGACCTCGGCTCAGTAGAGGCCGCGGTCTGGCGGGCGACCGAGTTCACCGGAGGGCCGATCGACGTACTCATCAACAACGCTGGCGTCTTCGACGTCATCCCCTTCGACAAAATGGGGCATAAGGCGTGGAGCAAGATGATCGACGTCAACCTCACAGGCGCCTATTACGTGACACAAGAGTCACTCAACGCCCTCGAAGAAGGGGAGCGCACAGTTGTCATCAACGTCGCCTCGGGTGCGGCCAAGAAAGGCTTCCCGGGCAACACCGCTTACTGCGCGAGCAAGTACGGACTCAAGGGCTTCGGGGACGCGCTCCGAATTGACCTCGCCGAGAAAGGGATCCGCGTCGTGACCGTCTACCCCCGTGGGACTGACACGACGATCTTTGATGGCGTGCCCGGCGACTGGGACCGCTCTAAAATGAACTCCGTCGAAGAGGTCGCTGAGGTCATCTTCAGCGCTGTCAGCGCAGGCGATGAGGTGACAGACATCGACGTCCCGCCGCCGGCTGGCGCTTGACGACTAACGCAGCTTGTTCCTGACCAAGTCGAGGAACTCAGAGCGAGTGCGTGGGTCAGAGCGGAAGCTGCCGACCAAGCAGGATGTCATGGTCGATGAGTTCTGCTTCTGCACACCGCGCATCATCATGCAGAGGTGTGCAGCATCAGCGACGACGCCGACGCCCTTGGGCTGTAAGACCTCCTGAATGGCCTCTGCTATCTGCGAGGTCATACGCTCCTGCACTTGCAGGCGTCGAGCGAACATGTCGACGATCCGAGGAATCTTGGACAGACCAATGATCCTTCCATCAGGGATGTAGGCGACATGCACGCGCCCGTAGAAGGGCAACATGTGATGCTCACAGAGGCTGTAGAACTCGATGTCCTTGACGATGACCATCTCAGAGCAGTCCTCATTGAAGACCCCCTTCCCGACGACATCTTCAAGGTTCTGGTGGGAACCTTGCGTCAGCTCATCGAAGGACTTTGCGACGCGCTCGGGCGTCCTCAAGAGGCCCTCCCGCGTGGGATCTTCACCGATGGATTCCAAGAGCTTCTCAACGATCTCTCGTCGAATCTCAAGTTGATCTGAATGACTCATGAAGAGGCTCCTCTGTATTCAACGAAGTTTGCGGCGCTCTCATAGACTCGCAGGCAGCTGAGCTCACAGCCCTCATGCTCATTGATGAGAGGCTCCAAGAGCTCATAGAGCGCGATCGCGATGTTCTCTGCTGTCGTCACGAGGCCCTGAAGAAAGTCGACGTCATGGTTGAGGTGCTTGTGGTCCATCTTAGAGACGACCTCCTCTGCCAAAATCCCCTGTAAGACATTGAGGTCCATCACCATGCCGCTCGCGGGCACCTCTCCACGAACACAGACCTCAAGCGCGTAGTTGTGACCATGCCCGTAGAGGTTATTGCACGCACCATAGAGCTCGACGTTCTCCTCGTCGCTGAGGCTCGGGTCATGGAGCCGATGCGAGGCTGAGAACTCCTCTCGTCGGGTTATCTCGACCAGTTTTATTGCTGCTGTTTGTTTCACGAGGAAGGCAACGAGGAGCCGCCTGAATTTTTGGCCAGCGAGGAAAGCGCAAAGATCGCTGAAGTCTCTGCCAGAGGGGCCGAAGACAGTAACGAGAGGGCGGGATTCCGGCTACTCGGAACCGACCCAGAGAGCCTCCACGTCACTGTAAGACCAAAGAAAAGAGCCCCCAGAAAGGAATACCAGAGCCGAAGCCTTCGGTCTCTCACCCTTTCCCGCTCAGAGTCAACAAGGACGTTGTTGTTCGCCCCCCCCTAAAAAGAGAAGCAACAGATGAAGAAAACCTACAACTACAAAGCAGCCGACGAGCTCATTCCCCTGCTCCGCTCTATCCAACGGGAAGTTCGAGAGAGGCGCGAGGAGATCCTCCGGCTCGAGAGCTCCTCCAGGGTCTTTAAGCGCCGCGCGACCCAACACCCTCGCCTCGTGGCGATAGAGGCTGAGCTCATGACACACCGAAGAGAGCTCCGAATGGCCGAGCGAGAGCTACAACGCCTCGGCTGCGCTCTGGATGGTGAGCGGCCCTTTCGGGTGCTCATCCCGGGCAATGACGGAGCGATCGAGCACGGCTTCGCATGGGATCTAGGTGACACTAGAGTCCACACGATCATCGAAGACCCTGCACGCTAAGAAGACCACTCTCATATTAGGAGCGCGGGGCTGAGACTGGAAAGGGCTCAGCCTCGCCTCTCTTTGAGAGGCGCAGTGAACAATGAAGCAGGGCGACTCATGTCGCCCTGCACTCGTA
>JAPKBY010000266.1 GCA_028823185.1 Planctomycetota bacterium | reverse complement strand
CAAGCGTCGCCAGAATGGCGATGCGCTCGATGTCAGCGATGGGTCGGTTAGCAAGAAGGCGACCGATGTCCTCTTCGTTGCCTTTTAGATGTGAATAGCGACGGTCCGGCTCCGGCTGCATGATCGCTTGTGTGCCAAAGACCAAGTCAGACACGCCGATCTCGCTGCCTTCCAGGAGCACGATCGCTCGCTGAATCACGTTGTCGAGCTCGCGGACGTTTCCAGGCCAACCCCAATCCCGCAGGCGCACTAGCGCTTCGTGGGTGAATGTCGGTGCTGTGCGTCCGTGCTTTTTAGCGTGACGGGCAGAGAAGTGCTGTGAGAGAGGAGCGATGTCCTCTGTTCGTTCACGCAGGGGCGGGAGATGAATGGGGAGGACGTGCAGGCGGTAGTAGAGATCTTCGCGGAAGCGACCCTCAGCGACCTCTTTAGGCAGGTCCCTGTTTGTGGAGGCGATGATGCGCACGTCCACTTTCATGGTTGTGTTTCCACCGACGCGCTCGAACTCCTCTTCTTCCAAGACTCGCAGGAGCTTGGCCTGGAGCGCAGGTGAGATCTCACCCAACTCATCGAGCAGGAGAGTGCCGCCATCAGCGAGCTCAAAGCGTCCCGGGCGACTCTTGTGGGCTCCGGTGAACGCGCCCCTCTCGTGACCGAACAGCTCTGACTCCAGAAGCTGAGGTGAGAGAGCAGCACAGTTGACTCGGATGAAAGGGCCGTTGACTCTGGGAGAGCGCTGGTGAATGAACTGCGCGACACACTCTTTACCTGTTCCGCTCTCACCTGTGATCAGGGCGGTTCCTTTTGAGCTGGCGATTCGATTTGCGGACTCAAAGACCGCCTTTGTTCGGGGGCTCTTGGCGACATAATCGCCGCTGATGTCCTCGACGTACTCGCTGCGTAGGTAGTCGTTCTCCTGCATTAGCTTGGCGGTCTGGACCATGCGGTCAATCACCATGGAGAGCGTGTCCGGGGAGCACGGCTTCATGAGGAAGTCAGAGGCACCGAGTCGCAGGGCTTTGACGGCATCATCGATTGACCCGTGAGCCGTTACCACGACAGAGGGAATGTCCGGGTGTTGTGCCTTAAGTTGCTCGACCAGCTCGAGCCCATCCATTTCTGGCATTCGAAGGTCCGTGAGGACGAGATCGAAAGAGCTCTGGTTGAGGGCTTCAAGTGCGGCGGCTCCAGAGGAGACAGCCAGCGCTTGGTAGCCGAGTGCTTCAGTGGCGTGAGCAAGGAACTCACGTGAGAGTTTGTCGTCGTCGACGACTAATACGCGGTAGATGGACATGGATCAGTTACGAGGGTTAGATGGGATCCAGAAAGAAATGAGAGCTCCACCCAAGTCCGACCCGTTAGGGTCAATCTCGAGTGCGCCGCCATGTAAACGAACAATGGTCTCTACGAGGGGAAGGCCTAAGCCGCAGCCGTCAGCGCGTGTCGTAAAGAAGGGCTCGCGGCAGCGGGCTGCCGTCGAGTGGTTGAAGCCAGCACCGGAATCCTCTACGAGGAAGGTGTTGCGGCCTGAGTCGACCGTCGCCGTGACGCGGATTTCTCCGCCTTCGGGCTGAACATTGACTGCGTTGGCGATGAGGTTTCTCAGCGCTTGTCGCAGCTTGATCTTGTCGCCTTCGATCTCTTGTGCAGGTGCATTGAGCTCGATGGTCCACAGGGAGGAGTCGCCATCAATAGCTCGTGTGGCAGCATCTGCGCAGAGGTCTTCGAGACTGAACTCGCTGAGGTGAAGAGGCTCAGGGCGAGCGATGGTGAGGAGCGACGAGATGATCGCGTCCACCTCTTTAACGCCTGCAACAATGGAGTTGGACCAAGCACCTAGCTTTTTGTCATCAGCAAGCTCACGACGGATGAGCTCGGAATAACCCTGGACCGCGTTGAGCGGGTTGCGAATCTCGTGTGCTATGCCAGACGCCATCGTTCCAAGGGCGGCCATCTTGTTCATGTCGTGGATTCGTTCGGAGAGCTGTCGCACTTCGGTGCGGTCATCAACGATCTCTACAGATCCGACGAGTTCGCCCTTCGCAGAAGTGATCAGAGAGCTCTTTCTGTAGACATGGCGCTCGGTGCCATCAGCACCCATGAGAGCGCATTCACCATCGGTGTTGAGAATGTCGGCCGCTTCAGCGTTGCTATGCAAGGCGTCAAAGACAGCGTTTGATCGGATGACACGGCCTTCGGCGTCACGAACGGCGACGCCGGTGGGGAGAGAGGCCAGTATGGTCTCCAACTCGTTGACGCGTCGCTCGAGCTCGTGCTCCATGTGTTGGGAACGTCGCTCAAGGCGCTCGTAGCTGGCGAGGAGATCGTCAGAGACGGTCGCGAGCGCGCGCGCCATCTCGTCGAGGCCTTCGACCGCAGAGAGGTTTTTTTGCTCGGTGCTCAAAGACCTTCTCCGGTGATGGCGCCAGCGGTCGTGACTGAGATGCGGGCATCGAAATCTCGCTTCCATATGAGGAAGTCTCTGTTTCGCTTAGCGTGCTGTGCGTCCTTCGTGTCAGTGACGGTCTCTATGACGACGTCATAGGCAGTGATCGCGTCATCAAAGCGGCCGAGCTTTTCAAGTGAACAGGCGAGCCAAAAGTGAGCGCCATCTTGATCCCCAGATGCGGTCAAGAGTGTGACAGCTTCGAGGTAGCGGCCAGCCTTGTAGAGGGCGCGACCATGACGTACTGCATTTGCGCTGAAGCCAGAGGGCTCAAAGGCCGTGCGCTGTGCCTGGGCTGAGCTCTGCGGCCCGACCTCTTTTGTAGAGAGTCTCTGAATGATGTTCGCGCGAGTCGCTTCGCTAAGACCTGTCGTGATCGAGTCGTGAGGCTCAATGGTCACCAGCTGTGAAGGTGAGGCTTGAGCCAAGGGTGTGGAGAAGGGGGCAGCGCTTATCGGAAGCGTCGGCACGGAGCCGAGCAGTGGCGCGAAGGGAGCCGCTTGTTTGGAAGAGTTGGCGCTCATGGCCTCTTCAAGGCTCTCCCAGCGCATCCGTAGACGTGAGACCTCATCTCTGAGGTAGCTGAGGCGCTCGTCGCGAAGCTGCGCGTCGCCAGTCGGCGCCTCCGTTGCCTTGATCGTCGCGGCGACTTGGCTGTGGTCTCCTTCAATGAGAGAGCTATGTAAGCGCTCTAAGGATTGGATTGTGGCTGTTGTGTTGGCGAGCGCATCTGTGAGCCCACCGGCGGGGTCCTGTTCGAGGACGACGGCGGGGACAAGCACGGTACCAGCGAGCCCGAGCTGGGCGAGATAAGTGAACTTAAGCATCTAGAGTTGACCTTCGTAAGCGGCGATGGCGTCTTCGTAGCGACCTTCACTCTCAAAGAGCTGGGCGGCATAGAGGTAGATCTGTGTGCGGTCTCCGCGCTTTGACAAGCGAGATAGCCCCTCACGCATTTCGGCGACAGCGGAGTCGACTCCACGGACTTCGTGTGAAGCGCGACCAAGCAATATGTTGAGCTCGAGGTTGTCTGACTCGTCGAACTCTGAGCGATACGACTTGGCGGCCAAGAGAGAGGCGAGGGCCTCTTCGTAGCGACCTGCGTCGAGGTGTACCTTTCCGAGAAGGAGCAAGCCTCCGGGAGTGTCAGGCTTCATGCCGTTCGTGTTGAGGCCGAGGCTGGCTCGAGCTTCAAAACGGAGACCTTCAAGTGACTCTCCGACCCCTAGCTCCACA
>JAPKBY010000265.1 GCA_028823185.1 Planctomycetota bacterium | reverse complement strand
TCGGCTTCTCCGGCTGCCAAGCCACGGCCCCTGAAAAGATGATCGTTGAGTTCCCTGTCCACGCTGAGACGCGCCCGGAGTTCATCTCCGAGCTCAACAAGATCCTCGTCGACACGCGCGCCTTTGAGGGCTGCCTAGGCGTGGACGTCTGGACGAATGACCAGGATGACGACTCCGTCTGGCTCCTTGAGGAGTGGCAAACGAGAGAGCATCAAGCGGCCTACATCAAGTGGCGGAGCGACACAGACAACACGTCTCACCTAGGCCCGTTCATCAGCGGTAACGTGCTCCACCTATGGCTGCAGGAGCACTGAGCGAGCGCTGAAGGCCTAGAGGCGGTAAGCGTCCTCTGTCGGCTTGAGCGGCCGATTCATCCACAGCGGGCGTCTGAGACCGCCGACAGGCGCAGGCTTCGTCTTCTCCATCCACTTGGCGAAGACCTCGCGAGACTTGTTGGTGTCGACAAAGACATCTGCGTATTGATCGCCATCTTCGGCGGCCGTGACAGTCACCTTCTGGTGCCAGCAGTGCATCCCGCTCGCAGGGTCAGGCTGAACTCCGAAGGTCAGGTTCTGATTGACGCCCGATTCCTTCCAGTGCACTCGCTCGGTGTCCGGATCTTCGCTAGAGAAAGGACCGGCCGGCTCTTTGTGCCGGAAGAAGAAGGTCCCGTCCTCGCGCTTAATGTCGACGAGGCTCGTCGAGAGGTGAGCGCCACCGACATCTCGGTGCAGACGCCAGCGCCCCACGTGGTGAGAGCAGGCGACGACGCCGGGGTGAATTCCCTCTGTGACCCAGACTCGAACGACGAAGTAGCCGATCTCCGTCGTGACCCGTGCGAGCCCACCTTGAACGAGCCCGAGCGCGAGCGCGTCTTCAGGGTGAACCCAGAGCGGGTTGGTGTGCGAGATCTCTTGCAGCCACTTGGCGTTGGCGCTGCGCGTGTGAATCAAGGTCGGCAAACGGAAGGTCGGCAGCAGCGCTCGCTCCCCTTTCTCCAAGTCCAGGCCGCGCCAGTTCACCTGGCTCTCGAGATAGTTCGGGATGGCGTGCTCGTCAAAGCCCCACTCTGAGAGCGTCGGCGAATAGAACTCCAAGAGCCCGCTCGGCGTCTTAAAGCCCGCCTTTTGCTCACCGCTGGCGAGCTTTACATCTCCATCTCCCTCGTAGCGCTCTTGTCCGCCATAAGGCACAGCGAAGGCTCCATAGCGACGCATGTACTCGAGCGGCGTGACGCCTTCACCCTTGGCTGCTTCTGGGAGACCTGGCACCGAGTTGTCGAAGATGTCTCCGAAGTACTCATCCATGGTCTGGGGCTTGCCGGGGCGTTCCTTCGATTCAAAGTACTTGGAGATCCCGAGCGACCCGTCCGGGTCGATGCGCCATGTGAGCGCGATCCAGAACTCTGCCTCTTCCCAGACCTCGCCGGGGTTCGTGCCGAGCGTCCCATCAACTTCACCCTCTTCAAGGCGCTTAAACTCTCTGCCTACCGGCTGCCGGAATCCGATCCAAGTTCCCGCGTGAGTCTCCTGACTCATGATGTCGTGCCGCTCAGGGCCTAGGCCCATCGGAAGCACATAGTCCGCCCACTGCGCTGTCTCCGACCACGTCGGTGTCAGAGCAATGTGCATCCCGATGCGCTTCACGTTCTCGAGCATCTCGATCCAAGAGCAACCATCTGGATTCGTCCAGACCGGGTTGTAGACGCGCGTGAAATAGACGTCGATCTTGCTGTCTTGGTGCTCCAAGAGATGCGGCAAGAGGAAGCTCATCTCATAGTGCGCGAGCGGATACTCCTTCGGGAAGAGCTTCTCATTCCACCTCGAGTGGGGCGGCGGCATGAGCGGGGGCTTCGGCGCGAACTTATCCCAAGAGTTGGGGTTGAGACCGCCAGCCGTCCCAACCGAGCCGCTCAAGACATGCAAGAAGAGCAGCGCTCTGGCGACCTGCCATCCACCATGATTCCCTGAGGCCGCGTTCCTCCAGAGGTGGCTCGTGAACTTGCTGCCAGCTGCCGCGATCTCATCAGCGAGATACTCGACGGTTCCCGGCTCGATCTTGCACTCCTCGATCGCGAACTCCGGAGTGAAGCGCTCGTATTCAATGCGCAGGAGCTCCAAGAAGCGCTCAAAGGTCCCAGGCCCGTCTGCATCACGAGCCTCCAAGAAGGCGCGCCAATTCGTCCAGCGCTCAACGAAGGTGTGATCGATCGTGTCTCGGTTGAGCAGCTCACGCGCCACACTGAGGAGCAAGGCGGCCTCGCTACCAGGCCATGACGAGATCCACCTGTCCGCATGAGCTGTCGTGTTAGAGAGGCGTGTGTCGACGACGGCGATCTTTGTCCCGCCCTCCTTTGCCTCCATGATTCGCTGCGCGTGCGGGTTGAAGTAGTGCCCCGTCTCTAGGTGAGCAGAGAGCAACAGCGCGAACTTCGCCTCTGAATAATCAGGTGAGGGGCGGTCCGCTCCGAACCACGTCGCGAAGCCTAGCCGCGCCGAAGCGCTGCAAACATTTGTGTGACTGTTGTGCCCATCAACCCCCCACGCCTGCAACATGCGCAAGACGAAGTGATCCTCACCGGGCCTGCCGACGTGATACATGATCTCGTCTTGGCGCTCTTCAAGGATCGCCGCCCTGATTCTGCCGCCGATGTCGTCGAGAGCGGCGTCCCAGGAGACCTCCTCCCACTCGCCGGCACCGCGCGCACCCTTGCGCTTCAAGGGCTTCAAGATGCGCTCCGTGTCACGCACCTGATTGATCGTGGCGGGCCCCTTCGCGCATGTCCTACCGCGCGAGCCGGGGTGGACCGGGTTGCCTTCGAACTTCTCGATCTCACCGGTCTCCTTGTCCATGAAGGCCAAGAGTCCGCATGCGGATTCGCAATTGAAGCAGATGGTCGGGATGCACCGGTAGTGACGCTCTTTCCGAACTGGCCACGCTTGCGCATCTAGCTCGACCCAGTTGTCCCAGTGCTCAGGAGACGGACCCACAGCGAGCTCCCAGGGAGACTCGCGGCCGGGCTCTTTGCGCGGGGGAAGCTTTGAATCACTCATTAGCTGATGGGCAACGCCTGACCGGCGCGCACGAAGGTGTCCTTCTCTATCCAGAGACCGATGAGCGCGAGCGCTGCGGCGACCGGCAAGATAAGAGATGAGTCGAAGGCCTCGCTGAAGGAGATCATGCCCACAGGTGCAACGACCCCGAGGATCGAGCTCGTCAGGTGACGCGCACGGAATGGGCCGTGCGTGATGAGGCGAATGACTCGACCAAACTCCTCTTCACGTCCTCGGGGAGCCATGCGGCCCTCCACGCGGAGGAAGATGTAGTGAATGATCAACGAGATGAAGAGCACGTCACCCATCGCCTTCATCCATTCACCGCCGTCTCCATTCAGGCCAAAGACGAGGAGCAGCAAGGCCGCTCCGGCGACGAAAGCTTGAACGATGAGGTGTGCCCAGTAGCCGCGCTTCATCCACAAGACTCGCCCCTTCGCCTGCGCAAAGAGCCATCCGGTATAGCAGGCAGTGAGCGCAGCCATGACGCAAGTCGCCCAGCCGAGCGAGAGGTAAATCATTCGGCTAGGTTCAAAGCCGAAGAGGCCCGAGGCGATCCAGAGAGAGAGGAGGCCGGAATAAACCACGATCATGTAAGTGCCGCGCGCTAACCAAGAGTCCCAGTTCGG
>JAPKBY010000264.1 GCA_028823185.1 Planctomycetota bacterium | reverse complement strand
TTCACAGCTCTTCTCGTCGCTTGTTTGTTGAGCGCACGAACAACGGTGGCGCATTTGACGACCGGAACGCTGGGCTCATGCTGAACGGCTCTTTCGGAGACGTCCAGTGGTGGGTCGCTATGCAGGAAGGTGACGACGGTGCCGGCGCAATGGATGAAACGCAGACCACAATCCGTGCGGTCTACAACGTCATGGGCTCAGCCTTCGGTAAGTACCAAGGTGCCTATGGCTATGAGGGACAAAATCTATCCATCGGGGTCGCGAGCATCGAAGACGAGGCTCTCGACCTTGAGGCCATGGCGATCGAGGCTGGTTATGTCAGTGATGGCTGGTCTTTTTATGCAGACATGGTTGAGGAGGACGGCGCTGACAGCCCGACCTCGATCACGGTCAGCCGCTTGATGAACAAGGAGTATGAGATCGCTTTTCGGGTGGAAGAGGACGATGACGTCGATGACACGAGTCACATGACAGCAGGCGTCAACTGGTATCAGGGAGACGATGGCCACAACCTCAAGTGGCAGATCAACTTCACCGACACGAAGAGTGACGACCTCGCGAGAGAAGGCTCGCGCGTCGACTTCGGCCTCGTCTGGCGCTTCTAGGCGCAGGCAATGTAATCAGGCCGGCCGTGGGCGCTCTGCGTCTGCGGCCGGCTTCCTTTTTATCTAGGCCTTAGGCGAGCGCGCGCTCGATGACAGCCAAGGTCTTCTCGCGGCCTTCTTTGGCCACGGAGAGCGGATCTCGCTCCCAGTAGGAGGGGTTGTAGAGCTCGAGGGAGATGCAGCGCTCGTAGCCGATATCTCTCAGATCTCGGAGACATCTCTCTAGAGGCAGGATCCCATCGCCCGGGAAGACTCGATCTGAGTCTTTCAGCTCGCTCATCTGCGGCGAGGCTGGCGCATCGTTGAACTGGAAGATGGCGATCGCGTCTCCGTCCATATGCCCGAGCCCTTCGAAGCCGGAGCCGCCGATGTGCATGTGGAAGACGTCAGGGATGACGCGCGCCTCTGGGTGCTGGGACTGGATCGCGATGTCCATCGCTTGCGAGAGGCGCTTGCAACCCGCGAGGAACTCGACGAAGACGAGGCCTGGGACGACGTCGTAGTCGTTGATCCCGATCTCTAAGAGCTCGTGGTAGCGCTCGGCGACCCAGAGACGGTCGAACTCCGCTTGGGTGCGCCCAGGGCCAGGGATGACCTGGGCTTGGGCAGAGCCGACCGCAGAGATCATCCGCAGGCGCTCGCGGGTGTGGGGGAGCTGAGCCTCCCAGGCCTCCTGGGTCGCGGGGATCGCGTCCCAGAGTCCGATCACGCTAGGGACGAAGAGGCCCGCGTCTCGGATTCGCTCACCAAGCTCCACGAGGCTCCCGCCGGCTTGTTCATAGTCTCGGAGCTCGCCATCCCAAGGTTCGATGGCGTCGAAGCCCGCGGCGGCCGCGACCTCGATCTTCTTCAGAAGTGGCTGCGGACGGATCGTCGCCGTATCCATACATAACGGCCACGGGCTGAGGCCTGCTTGGAATTTGGGCCGAACGGAGAGGCTGCTACAAGCTGCTGCTGTCGCCGCGGCGCTCGCAGTCAGGAGCTCGCGTCGTGTGGACTTCACGCTTTGACCTCTGCGACCTTCGGCTTGGGCTTCGCGTTCCAGATGCGTGTGGCGAGCAAGAGCCCAAGGAGCGCGAGGGGGATCATGGCTATCGGCCAGGCTTGCCAATTGTCTGGATCGGTGACGGGACCTGTGAGCTCTCCAGCTTCATCGAACTGCTCCTTTGGCAGCAAGAAGGCGTAGGTGAAGGACATGGTGGCCGTTCCGAGGTAGACGAAGCCGTCGATGATTCCGACGGCGACTCCCACATTCTTCGCGCCACCGAAGTCCATGCTGGCCGTTCCAGAGAGCATGCCGTGTACGCCGATGACTGCCATCGACATGAAGAGCACCACCCATCCGACCCACGGCTCCTGGTACCCGATCGCCAGATAGCAGGCGCAGATGAACATGATCCCGTAGAGCACGGCCGCGACAGGCCCTCTGCGGCTCTTGAAGACGCGGTCAGAGATGACTCCAGCGAAGACGCCCCCCAGAATCCCTGCGCAACACAGGAGCATGCCCCAGTTCTCGTAGACGAAGTCTCCCTTCAACCCGAGCGCAGCGTCCGTTTGCTTGGCGAAGGTGCGATACCACTGCATGATCGCTTGGCGCAGGAAGCCGGAGCAGAACTCGACCCCGGCGATCGTGAGAATGATCGGGTTGCGGAGCATCATGATGAAGACATCCTTCGACGACTTGCGTGGCCCGTCATCCCCGGATGAGGCATCGCTTGTGTTGAAGTCGGGGAGTCCTGCGTCGCCTGGAGTGTTTCGGACTTGGAAGTAATCGATCACCCAGAAGCCCGCTAGTAGCAGCGCAGGCATGAAGAAGACCCAAGTGAGTCCGAGGCTCTCGCTTTCGAGGATCATCCCTCCGATGTCGAAGGCGAAGTAGACGCCGAGGGAGATCAAGACACCAAAGATCGCGCCAAAGACGCCGCGCTCGCGCACGTGAAACCAGGGGGCGTTGACCTTCACGATGGCCACGGCGCCGAAGCTCTGGAAGTACATGTTGACTGCATAGAGCGTCGTGAAGACCCCGAGGAAATGGGTCGACACGAACTCGTTGCCTGGTCCGGAGTTCAACAAGGTCCAAGCGCAGAGACCCATGAGGAGGTTGGCGACGGATGCACCAGCGGCTCCCATGAGGATCGAGAACTTGCCGCCATAACGATCCGTGAGCGGCCCGTTCAGAAGGAAAGAGAAGCCATAGACATAGGTCCCGACTCCGAAGATCCAGCCGAAGTCATCGTTCCCCATTAAGGCGCTGCCATCAGCGCCTGCCATCTCCTCAAAGGCGAACTTGCTGACCTTGAGGTTGTAGCGCCCCATGTAGAGGAAGGCGTAGGTCAGGCCCAGCGGCAGCCAGTTCAAGACGCGTCGCTTCCTAAAGGCGGCGCTGTGGTCGACATCCTTGACCTTTGGGAGTCTGCCGATGACGAAGGCCACGACAGCAAGGAGGATGAGGATGGGGGCGAACTCTTGCAGCCAGGCGGGGATAACGAGGTTCATAGGGGCGGCTTCTAGCGGTGATGGAAGTGAGGAGGCTCTGCAGAAGACTAGTTAGGTCTGTAGAGCGAGTGCAAGGGTCGTGGCTGACCGCTATCCTGCCCGAATGTTAAGCGCCGTGCATGTGTCTGTGGCTGAGGTCTCCGCTAGAGGTGTCCTCCCCGTCTTAGTCTTCGATCTCGATTCGACCCTCTTCTCGACCTGTCTTCGTAATCTGAAGATCCTCGAGGACTTTGTCACCGCCCGAGGGGATGAGCACCCCGTCCTGAAGGAGATCTGGCCGACCCTCAAAGAGGAGGACATGGGTTGGAATGTGAACGAGTGCCTTCAGGAGCGCGGAGTCGAGGATGAGGCGCTGCTCACGGATCTGCGGAAGTTCTGGGCAGAGCGCTTCTTCACCGATGAGTTCTGCATGATCGATTCGGTCGTCCCGGGCGCGCCAGAGTTCGTGAGCGCTTGTCATGACGCAGGCGGCTTCATCTATTACCTGACGGGGAGACACGTCGAGGGCATGGCAAAGGGCACAGTCAGCGCGCTCATGGAGCGAGGCTTCCCGCTCTTCACGGGGCAGGCGACGTGTCACTTGAAGCCTGA
>JAPKBY010000263.1 GCA_028823185.1 Planctomycetota bacterium | reverse complement strand
GGGCAGGGGTCTGGTGCACGTATCGATCAGCGTTCTCGAACCACTCGAGGCTGGTCTGAGCCGCCTTTTGCAGCTTGATGACGTCCACCCTGCGGGCGGCTTGGTACGCCTCCAGGGTGCCTTTTACGTCGTTCAATCCGCGCTCTTGGAAGGCCGTCACGAGCGCGGTCGCGTCCTCCATGGCGAGCTTCGTTCCTGATCCAATAGAGAAGTGAGCTGTGTGTGCAGAGTCTCCGATCAGGACGATGTTCTCATGCGCCCAGCGCTCACAGCGCACTGTGGGGAAGGTCCGCCACGTGGAGCGATTGATGAGGAGCTCATGCCCATCGAGCTCCTCTTTGAAGAGCTCGCTGCAGAAGGCGACGGTGTCGGCTTCGCTGGCCTCATCTAACCCTGCTGCCTTCCAGGTCTCCTCTCGGCACTCAACGATCCAGGTGGAGGTCTCCTTGTCAAAGGGATAGGCGTGGACTGTGAAGAGACCATGGGGCGTCTCTTTAAAGACAAAGGTGAAGGCCTCAAGCGGCTTGGTCGTGCCGAGCCAGCTGAACTTGCACTTACGCCAGTCAGTCGAGGGCTTGAAGATCTCGGCGTGTCGTTCTCTGATCGAGCTGTTCACACCGTCCGCAGCGATGATGAGGTCGTAGTCGTCATAGGCGCTGAGGTCTTCGACCTCGACGCCGAACTCAAGCTCGACCCCCAGCTCTAAGCAGCGCTCTTGAAGGATCTGCAGGAGCTTCTTGCGGGCGAGACCAGAGAACCCGTGCCCTGTTGAGAGCACGCGGCCGCCCGGGTAGAAGGTCTCGATGTCGCTCCAGTGAGCGAAGTTTGAGCGGATCTCTCGGAAGCTCTCAGCGTCAGCTTCCTCGAAGCCGGAGAGGGTCTCGTCGCTAAAGACCACGCCCCAACCAAAAGTGTCATCAGCTTGGTTCCGTTCTAGGATTCGGACCTCTACCTCGGGGAAGGCCTTCTTCAGAAGGATCCCTGAGTAGAGGCCGCCGGGGCCACCGCCGATAGTTAGGACGCGCATGAGGACCTCAATCTTTCCAGAAGCGAGGGAGCAGCGCGATGAGGAGTGCGTAGAACTCGAGCCGGCCCAGCAACATGAGCACAGACATGCAGGCTTTGCCCGCGCTGTGGAGGTCTGCGAAGGAGCTTGCTGGCCCAAAACGGTCTAATCCTGGGCCGATGTTGCCGAGACAGGTGCCGGCGGCGGCTAGGGCCTCGATCATCGTCATGCCGCAGGCTGTCAAGAAGAGGGCGCCAAGGATCAGGCTCGAGATCCAGAGCAGCGCGAAGTCGACCACGCTGGAGACGATGCTGTCTGGAACGGAGGCGCCGTCCATGCGGATGATGGTGACGCGACGCGGGCTCGCTGCGCGGCGAAGGGCTGAGCTGGCCGCCTTCGCGAGGATCGCGACTCGAGCGAGCTTGATCCCTCCAGAGGTGGAGCCGACGCAGGCGCCGGTCATGATCAGGAAGAGCAGCAGTGCGCGTGAGACCTCATGCCATCCATTCCAGTCAGTGCTCGAGAAGCCAGTGCTGGTACCTAGGCTCGCGACCTGGAAGAGCGCGTGCCTCAGAGAGGTCCCTAGGTCGGGGTGTGCGCCGCGGTCGATCCAAGCGATGGTCGCGCTGAAGAGGAGGATGATGGCGATATAAAGTCGCCACTCGGTGCTCTTGAAGAGAGCGGTGAACATCGATCCAGGCCCTCTTCGAATACAGAGCGCGAAGAAAGAGAACGAGGTCCCAGCGAGGATCATCATCGCAATCACTGGACCTTGGACAGCCCAGGAGTCGTAGTGCCCGAGGCTGGCGCCATGATTGGAGAAGCCGCCGGTCGCGATGGTCGTGAAGGAGTGAAGGACCGCGTCGAGTGGCGTCATCCCGGCGAGCCAGAGCGCGCCGACACCGAGGAGCGTGAGACCAAGGTAGGCCCAGAGCGTCTCTCGTGCGCTCTCTCGGGCGAGAGGTGAGCGGACATCGCTGTCGAAGCCCGCGACCTCACTCTGGAAGAAGTTCCTGCCGCCCATCGGGAGGATGGAGACCAAGACGACGACGATTCCAGCTCCGCCGATCCATTGAGTGAGCGCGCGCCAGAGCGCGAGCCCTTGAGGTAGAGAGTCGATTCGTTCGCCGGAGAGGATGGTCGCCCCGGTGGTGGTGAAGCCTGAGGAAGACTCAAAGACTGCATCAGCGAGGTCAGGGATCGCGCCTGCGATGAGATATGGAAGCGCGCCAAAGACCACGATGACGGGCCAACCGAGCCCAACCGCAGCGAGCGCTTCACGTCGATGAAACTCTGAAGCAGGCTCGTCGCCCTTCTTCTTGTTGCTGAGCCAGAGGAAGAGGCCAAAGAGCGCAGAGATGCTCCCTCCGATGAGCAGGGAGTCCCCGCAAGAGTCAGGTCCCCAAGAGAGCGCGACGGCGCCGGCGCTGAGCTCAGCGAGCCCTACGAGGGCCAGCATTGCGCCTACGAAGGCGGCGACAGGACGACGGTTCATGAGGAAGACTCCGTCTGCGAGCCTCGCTCGGGGGGCAGGTAATTGAGGAAGACTGCGCGGGTAGATGCGATGTGTCCCTCGATGGAGTCTGTCTCCCACCCGCTCGTCTCGATGGGAGCTAAGCAGTCTGCGCGGATGACGCCGCTCCTGATGATCCAGGAGCCCATGGGGCAGACCTCCTCAATGCCACGCAAGATCATCGGATAGATCGGCGCGCCCGTTGCGATCGCGACATGGAAGGGCCCTTTCTTAAAGGCTTGCAGACCGCCGCGCCGAGAGCGCGTCCCTTCAGGGGCCATCATCAGGCTGAGACGCTCGTTGGTGAGTCGCTCTCCCGCTCGCTGGAGGCTCTTGATAGAGCGCTCTGCATCTCTCCTGTCGATCTCGATCATCCTTAAGGCGTAGAGCGCCCAGCCGATGCCAGGGACAAAGTGGAAGTCACGCTTATAGGCCACACAGGGGAGCGGCGGCGCGTGCGCTGCGAGGAGGAAGAGGTCGAGTGTGCTGACGTGATTAAAGAGGAAGAGCTTGGGCCCAGGTGCTTGCAGGTGCTCTTCGCCATGGAGCTCCACGCGCACGCCTGCGAGGAAGAGCGGCACTCGACCCCAAATACCGATGAGAGTCTGAAGGTTTTTACGAGTCCACTTTCGAAAGCAGAGCGCGAGGAGGGCGAGCGTGCTCGAGGCAAAGAGCACCCAAACCGCGATGAGAGGTGTTACCAGAACGCCGCGAAAGGCGCTGCCGGTCGGAGGGGACATAAAGGAGGGAGCCTCCGCGCGGGGCGTGCTCTCTGCTTCAGGGCTGTTCGGGTTCAAGTTCACGTGTCGTAGGGGTCCTCTGCAGCTAGAGGATGTCATAGAGGCGACGCTGATTGTTGCGGAGTTCGTATGATCTGATGGTGATGTTCTCGATTCTGCTCTGCGCGGCTCTGTTTGCCACCGAAACGGGGGACGAGGGTGAGGTCAACTTCGCCCGCGACGTCCGCCCCATCCTCTCGGACAAGTGCTTCGCATGCCACGGGCCTGATCAGGCTGCGCGAAAATCGCAGCTGCGCTTAGACACGCGCGAGGGCGCGTTGAAGGGAGGGCGCTCCGGCTTCCCCGCCCTGACTCCTGGAGACAGAGATGAGAGCGAGCTCTGGGCGATGGTCTCGTCGGAGTTTGACGAGGAGCGAATGCCGCCCGTCGATGG
>JAPKBY010000262.1 GCA_028823185.1 Planctomycetota bacterium | reverse complement strand
ACGATCCACTGCTCAAGGTCGTTCTTCGCGCTCTCGGGACCGTTTTGGCTCATGAGGTCTTAATTCTTCTCTTGGGGCACACCCCTGTTGGAGGGCAACATTCTAGCAGCAGCACGCCCGCCTAGCGCGCAGAAGGTGCGCCTCAGATAGAATGCTATTGTTCCAGCCACGTATCTAGGGATTGCCCTCTTCCTATCCATCACCCACTGCCCTCTCATGCGTAAAATCCCCCTATTCCTCCTCCTCATCGCCCTCTCGATTGCCACCTACCTCTTCGCGACCAGCGGAGGCGAAGGTGATAGCCCACTCACGAGCGGCCCTGATTCACAGGCTGAGGTCACACCAGAGGCTCTGCCTGATGAGCTCCCAGCGCTCGAGAGCGCTGGGCTGGATCGCGAGCCATCAAATCAAGAGGCGCTCGGCGGCCTGAGCGATGTCGCTGTGCTACGTATCGCGAAGGGAGAGGTAGTCATGCCCCCCGCTTGTGCGAATGAAGATGAGCTCGTCATCTACGCGTGGAGTGACGAGGTCAGCTATGAGAACGACGGGTTTGAGTTCGTCCAGTTCATGAGTTCGAGAGAGATTGGCGACTCGCTCTACAGCGGAACGACGCTGCTCGGGAGCTCACCCGTAAACGCGAACGGCCGCTTCCAACTAGAGCTCACGACCACGCTCGAAGAGGTCCACCTCTTCGCCCTCGGAAAGTTCGCCTACTCCGAGAAATCCGTCACAGCCCACCTCAACGAGGACAAGAACGAGACCTTCTTAACGACGCTCTGCGGCGCCTACATTGAGGGCGAGCTCTTGGGACTCGGGGCCGAGAGCCCGAAGGAAGTCGACATCGAACTCGGCCCCTCAAGGAGCTCCCTAGGCGCAAGCGGGTACTCAGAGCACTTTAACGACCAGAGAACTCCGCTCGCGGCCAACGGCCACTTCAAGTTCTCAGCCATCCCTGCGGGGCACGCCTTGGAGATAAGGATCGAGCCGACTGAGATGGCTCCCCACATGATCGAGATCGAGTCCCTCTCCGAAGGCGAGAGTCACTTCGTTAAGCACACCTTGCAGGCTGGCGGAAGGATCTCCGGCCGGGTCGTGGATCCGGACGGAGCGCCCGTAGCGGGCGCTCGAGTTCGCAGCGCTGGCGGAAAGGCTGCCATCGCCCTAGGTGCCTGGGCGACGAGAAGAGAGGAGACCGATGAGAACGGTGAGTTCTCCGTCGGGGGACTGCCCTCTGGGGGCGTGGGCCTCGTAGCCAAGAAGGACGGCTATCTAGACAGCGGGATCACCCCCCATCAGCTCGGAATCGGTGAGGAGATCTCAGGCATCGTCCTAAGTCTCAGCCGGGGGAACTCCGTCGAGGGCACCGTGAGCTGGCCTGACGGGTCTCCTGTCGTCGGCGCCAATGTTGAGCTCGAATTCGATCGAGCCGCTCTGCTCGGAGCAGACTCCATCAACTCAGCACGAGGTGCCGATGGCAGCGCTACCACGGATGCTGAAGGCCTCTTCAAGATCGGCGCCCTAGGAATGGGACCTTTCACGGTAAAGGCCGTTCGCGCTCCAGAGGGCGCGCGCCTAGAGAGTTGGCTCGCGGATGAGACAGAGCTCTCCGCTCTTCAAGATGACGAGGAAGGGGGCTATGACGAGACCTTCGGATGGTCCGACTCCGTAAACGGAATCCGCCCCAATTCACCTTCAATCAAGTTTGTGCTGTCAGCACCGCAGGTGCTCGCAGGCCGGGTCGTGAACGCTCAAGGCGTCGCTGTCGAGGAGTACGAGCTGGTCTCGGTGCGTCTCCAGGACTCCGCGCTCGGGACCATCGGAGTCGAGACGAAGAGACAACAAGTGGCAGACCCTGAAGGACGCTTCCTCGCGACTGGCATCACTGTAGGCACTTGGAATCTTTACGCCGTCGCCGAGGGCTACTCCAGACCAGAACCAACCAACATCGTCTTCCCTCGAGCGGTTGGGGCGGATCCGATCGAGATCTCACTCGAGCTCGCCTCTAGCGTCAGCGGCGTGGTCCTCACCTCGACCGGTGCGCCGGCCAAGGACGCGTCAATTCGTGTGAAGTCGACGGTCTCACAGCTGGTCTCCCTCGTCTCTGAAGACCTCACGGAGCCGACCACAAAGACCAAGGCTGGCGGACACTTCCGCTTGGAGGGCCTCCACAGCGGAGAGATCGAGCTCATCGCGGAGGCAGAGGGCTACGCGTCCTCCGAGGCAGTCCCCATCGAACTCATCCCCGGTGAAGAGACCTCTGGCCTGAGGATCTCACTCCGCATCGGGGGCACCATCACCGGAGAGCTCTACGGTGAGGATGGATTGCTCGCAGCTAACGCCACGGTCCAGGTCCTCCTCCCTACGGATTACACGACTCAGATCACGAGCACGGACGAGGACGGCTTCTTCCGAGTCGAGCACCTGAAGCCAGGCAGCTGGCAGGTCATCGGCCTCCCCAACCTCATGAGCGCCCTCAGTGGCGGAGATGAAAACCAAGGCGGCAGGGCAGCGGTGATGCAAGGAATGAAGATAGGCTTCGTCGAGCTCGTGGACGGCGCGGAGGAACATGTGATCCTCGGAGAGCCGCCCGCCGACCCCATCATATTGAGCGGGGTGGTGAGTCATCGGGATGAACCTCTGAAGGGAGCGAGCATAACCCTCTTCCTTGAAGGCAAGGCGGCCATGCCCAAGTTTGTCTCGACAGATGCCCAAGGCCGCTACGAGGTCACGCTCGATGGAGCAGGTGATTACATACTCACGGTGCAGCGTCGGCAGGGAGGCTCCTACGCCGAGATGCACCAGTCCACCTTCCTGTTCAGCGTGCCGAAGACATCAGAGCATCGGCAAGATCTCAAGCTCCCTGGCAGTGAGGTCCGAGGGAGGGTCAAGCTCCAGAGCGGCGGCCCAGCCGCCAATGTCCCGGTCTCGATCTCGCCGAACTTCACTGGCGGATACAGCGGGCTCAATGAACAGACGAACACTGTGGTCGCGACGGACTCGGACGGCTACTTCACTATCGACGGCGTCAGGGAAGGGGACTACCACCTGCGCGCAGGCGGCCTCGGATACATGACAAGGCTGCTCTCAAAGTCTCTAGAATCGACCGAGATCTTCGGACAGAGCACGCTCATGGTCACCCTCGGAGAAGATCAACTCTTAGAGGGTCTCGAGTTCACGCTCCCGCAGGCTGGCTCCATCGAGGCAGAAGTCGTTGACTCCACCGGAGCCCCCGTCGCAGCAGCGGCGATCTTCATCCGGGATGAGCAGGGTGTTCCTATAGAGTCCTTCTCCGCCGCTAGCACCGATGTGGAAGGACGCTACAAATATGACGGGCTCTCTGAGGGCACCTACCAAGTGAGCGCGAGGACAGCAGACCTCGCCAGCGCCGAAGGCGCCACGGTGCAGGTGCTCCCCGGTGAGACCTCCTCAATCAAGCTTCAGCTCGAGAGCGGCACGACCCTGAAAGTGTTGACCATTGATGGTGATGGGAAACCGATCTCTGCTGGCTTGCGCGTCGTTGATTCGGAGGGGCGCGAGCACGCCTCCTATTCCTCCGTACTGATCTCCCAAGCTAGGATGGGGACTGAGGGACTCTCCTCTAGCCAGCAATCGATCGGGCCCCTCCCCCCCGGTCGCTACCGCATCTACGCCCTCTCTAGCGACGGCAAGAGCGAGGACAAGCCGGTCAACTTGCGCGG
>JAPKBY010000261.1 GCA_028823185.1 Planctomycetota bacterium | reverse complement strand
CTACGCAGAGGTTGTCTTCACGGGGAGTCCCGATCCTGCCGGCGAAGAGATAGTTCTCTTCGAGGTCCTTGTAGGTTTGGCCGCTACCCCGGCTGAGGCTGACTTCATATTCATAGTCGGGGAGCTGCCCGTTCAGCGCTACCCCCCAGTCGGCTTTGATGCCCACGGTGGTCTTGCTCAGGTAGTCACGGAGCGTCCCATTACTCGTTTGGGTCTGCTCTAGTCCGTATGGGACCTCGTAGTGGCCTAGGCGGAAGTTGACACCCTTCGCAGAGAGGCGCGTGTAGTTGAAGTCGAAGATGCGGTAGGTCCACTCCCAGTCATGATTGTCCTCAAAGAACCCAGGTGTCGCGGGTAGGCCGTCAGCGCGAAGTGCAAATCCTTGCATGCGAAGAGTCCCGAGATCTGGACCCGTCGAGGAGGAGTACACGTGATGAAGGTCAAGGCCGACTGCAGAGAGCAGGCCTGTTCGTTCGACACCAGCTTTATGGACGCTACGGAACGAGAGGTCCAACCTGTAGCGGGTGTCATTCTCACGGAAATCAGGCTCCAGCCAGCCCGCGGGATCGCCGACGCTCTCTCCTTCGAGGGATAGCTCCTGTCCTTCTTGTGCGCTTGAGGTTGAGAGGATCGAGGCCGCCGCGAGACTAGAGAGTGCGAGTCGCTTGAGGAGAGTGAGCATTGTTGGATGGGTTGGCGTTTGCCGTCTCGGCTTATAGGGCCGTCAAATTGTGGAGCCGTGCCTCAGATAAAGTGCTCTATCAGGGGAGAGAGGGCCAGTCCTGATCGATTGGGGTATTCACCTCACAGATTTTGATGGGCTCTAGGGCCAATAATAAACACATGTGAGAGAGAGGGACCGCTGAGGTGCCTAGGAGATCAAGAGATCAAGTAAGCGAAATTTAGTGAGCGTCAGAACGCGCAACAGTCAGAACAGAATGGAAAAACGAAAAGAGATGAAAGAAGAACAGAACAAACCGAGCCAAAACTTCGAACAGCAGACACCGGAGGAGATCTTCGCTCAGGTCTATGAGGATCTTCAAAGTCGCGCTAGGTCATGCATGGCTAGCTCGAATGGGGCGCTCACGATTCAGCCCACAGCGCTGGTCCATGAGGCGTGGTTGAAGCTGGAGTCAGGTACGTCTCAACAGTGGAAGAATAAGGCTCACTTCATGGGGACGGCTGTCCGCGCCATGAGGTGCCTCTTGATTGATCACGCACGCAGTCGGGCGACTCAAAAGAGAGGCGGCGGAAAGAAGGCGCTGCCCCTCGAGGACGAGCTGCTCATCACCGATGACAACGCACAGACATTCGTTCGATTAGATGAGGCGCTTGAGACGCTCGCCACTCTCGATAGAGAGCTCGCTTCGGTTGTTGAGCTGCGCTTCTTCGCTGGTCTGACTGATCAAGAGATCGCTGCCTCGATGGAAATCACGACCGATCAAGCCGCGAAGGCTTGGGCGATGGCGCGCGCTTGGCTGCGACAACGCCTCGCCACAGATCATGAAGAGGAGAGGAAGACCGCGTGAGCTCGGAGGACTTCAGCAGAGTCCGTCGCCTCTTTGAGGCGGCGATGAACCTCCCCGCCTCACAGCAAGAGGCGTTCGTGCAGAGGTTCTGCGTGGACGACTCGGATCTAAGGGATGAGGTGATCGGCTTGTTGGACTCTGATCGAGAGATGGACTCCGCGAGGCAGCTCCTTGATGAAGGTGGACTGAAGCGAAGCTCTGTAGTGGAGATCCCCGAGAAGATCGGCCCCTATAGAGCGGTCAGCGTCATCGCATCAGGCGGGATGGGGATGGTCTACGAGGGGCTCCAGGAGTCGCCGCGCAGGAGGGTCGCGATCAAGACCTTGTTGATAGGTCCGAAAGATGATCGCGCCTTGGCTCGATTCCAGTCTGAGATTGATGTGCTCGCGAGGTTAGAGCACCCCAATATCGCACGGATTTATTCTGCAGGCACCTATGAGCAGAAGCTGGCTGGGGAGGCCCGCGAGCTGCCCTATTATGTGATGGAGTACATCGAGGGAGCTGCAACCCTGACTGAGTACGCAGAGAGAGAGCAGCTCTCCGTGCGCCAGCGAATACAGCTCTTCTGTACGGTCTGTGAGGCGGTTGACTTTGCGCATAGGCAAGGCGTTCTTCACCGTGACCTGAAGCCCGGTAATATTTTGGTCAACAGGGAAGGGATGCCAAAAGTCATCGACTTTGGCACCGCCCGTCTGCTCGGTGAAGACAGCATGATCGAGAGCGGCATGACTCGCTCTGGCGAGATCATCGGGACGCTCAATTATATGAGCCCAGAGCAGCTCTCCCCGTCTACAGAGAATCCTCCGGACGCTCGGGCAGACGTCTACGCGCTCGGTTGTTTGCTTTATGAGTTGCTCGCTGGGCGCCCTGCGCGGATCGCGAAGGGGGGGACCTTTGCAGAGATGGTGGCGAGCGTACTCTTCGGTAAGTTGGAGAGCCCCAGTCATTGGGTCCCCGACCTCTCGAGGGCTCTTGACCTCGTCTGCCTGAAGGCTCTGAGGCAGAAACGAGAGGATCGCTATACGTCAGCTGCGGATTTTTCGGCAGACCTTGAGCGGTTTTTAGATGCGAGGGAGGTGAAGGCTGTGCCGCCCTCAATAGGCATCAAGTTCCGTTTGTTTATGCGTAGGCAACCGGCGATTGTCGCGGCGGTGTGTGTCTTTTTGTTGGCAAATGGGACGGGCGTCTTTTTTATGCGGAGGGCGAAAGCCACCCAAGCATATTTAGAGACGCGCGTTGAGGAGGCTGTTTCTCGACTTCGAACAGATAGCCTTAGAGATGCGGGCGTCCGAGATAACTCCTCTGTTCTTTTGGGGTCACTGTCAGAGGGAGAGCTCCATAGGGACAACATTGAGACCTACCTTGTTCAGCTCAACCCGATGGCTGGGATTCAAGGTCTAGATGAACAGGTAGTGGTTGCGCTTGAGAACGAGGTGGTCGCTGCTATCGCTGCAGACCTCCAGTCGTATGAGCTAGCAGAGAGCTTCTACCGAGAGGCTCAGGAGGCGTTGGCTTCTGCTCCAGAGAAGGACAGGCTCGCGATGAAGCGGGTCGGCCTCGCGCAGCTAATTGTTGAGCATGCTGGAGGCTTAGAAGACAGACAGGTCTTCGCGGAGCGGCTCTCCGTGTTCGAGCGAGAGTTCAAAGAGTTGGATCCCGGCTGTGAGGTGATTCGACTTCGCATAGAGCACTTGAAGACTTGCCTGCTCTTTGAAGGCGCGCTGCTTTTTGATTCCTCAATGCTCCTTCGTGGCGAAGAGTTGCCCATAGACAAGGTAAAGCTAAGCCTGGCGTGTGACAGTGCGAGGGCCCTCTACAGTGAGCAAGAGAGGGTGATGGGGGAGAACAGCGTCGACACTTGTGAGACAGCGTGGCTCCTGGGCCGCGTTCTTTTGTGGGAAGGAAGGACCTCAGCGGCTCTTACTCAACTAGAGAAGGCGCATGCAGGCTTTCTCCTCAGGCTTGGACCGCTTCATCCAAAGACTCTCGCGTGTCAGGTAGATAATGCGACGACGCGATCAGAGTTAAACATGCCAAGCGCGCATGAGATGCTCGTCGAGGCTGAGGCGAAATTGAGCTTGGTGCTGGGGGAAGAGCATCACCTCGCGCTGTTCGCGAAGAGTTATTTAGAGAGTCATCTCTCTGACGCGAACCCATCAAGGCCGCTCT
>JAPKBY010000260.1 GCA_028823185.1 Planctomycetota bacterium | reverse complement strand
TAGAGTTTGAAGAGTTCATCAACCGCTTGGATGACGCTGATGTGATCTTCCTCGGTGAGGAACATGACAACACCACCTGCCACGAGCTGCAGCACTGGACCACCGTCGCGCTAGCCAAGAGGCGCGAGGTGACGCTCTCACTCGAACAATTTGAAGTCGATGTACAAGGCACCCTCGATGCCTACTTAGAAGGTCAGATAACTGAGGCAGCCTTTCTCTCCAAGAGTCGGCCCTGGACTAACTATGAAGAGCACTATCGCCCGACGGTCGAGTGGGCACGTGAAAACGGCAGGCCCGTGATCGCAGCAAACATCCCAAGACCACTCGCCCGCAAGATCTCACATGGTGAGGGGCAGATCTTAAGTGTGCTAGGGAATGAGTACGCGCCATGGCAACTCAACACGAATGACCCCGCTTACCGCGCGCGCTTCGCTGAGGCCATGGGCCTACATGGTGACACGGAGAGGGAAGACCTCGATGACTGGTTCGCAGCTCAATGCATCAAGGACGAACGAATGGCCGAGTCTATCGCTAGCAGCATCAAGGGGACTGATCTCATCACACCACTCGTAGTCCACTGGTGTGGTCGCTTCCACTCTGATTACCGCCTCGGGACCGTCTCTCGCCTCTCAGAGCGTCGGCCTGACCTCAACATCATCACGGTCAGCATGAAGACGAGCGAGGAGCTCTCATTAACGCTCTCACAAGAAGCCTCATCTAGCGCTGACTTCGTATGGAAGATCCGATAAGAGCCCCGAAGGAGCTAGAATCAGGCACAGGCGTGACCGCACCTCCTGTCGAATCAACCGACAGAGCCTCGCTGCGCACATGGCCTAGCTGGCTCGCGATGATCATCGTGATACCAGGGAGCCTAATGGTCTCTGGAGTCGTGCTGCTCGTCGCCGCTCTCGCAATGGGAGACTTTGAGCTCTCAGAAGGAGCCCAGTTGACGAGTTGGATCAAGGAGATCTCAAGCACTCGGCTCGGCCTGCTCATCTTGATCCTCCCAGGACAGGCGTTCTTCTGTGCTGCGGCGATCGGCATGGCAGCCCTCTCCACAGCATCAATTCCGAGCCGCCTCGGCCTCGTACGACCTCGGGGTTCACTAAAGACCTGGGTCCTCCTGGCGCTTGCTTGCCCCGCTGTTCAGCTCGCGAGCCTGCTCTTTGCGAGCCTTTTCTTTGACTTGGATGAGCCCTCTGAGCACCTCGAGATGATCAATGGTTTGCTCACGAGTCAGTCAGGATTCGTCGGCGTGAGCTTGGTCCTCTTACTAGCTGCGATCGCACCAGGGTTCAGTGAAGAGCTCTTCTTCAGGGGCTTTGTTCGAGTAGGCCTAGAGCGACGGCACGGATTCCTCGTGGCGATCCTCGTCCCCGCCCTCATGTTTGCTGCTGTACACATGGACCCGATGCACGCTACGGCCGTCTTCCCCTTAGGCCTCTATTTCGGATGCCTCACCTACTGGAGCCGCTCTACACTCCCTGCGATAGGCGCTCACGTGATCAACAATCTCTTCGCGATCATCAGCGCTCTGGCATTTTCAACAGAGGAGATAGTGTCGCCGGATAACGAGACGATGAGCTCGACATCAGGCATGGAAGAATTAGGAGCCATCACTGTGCTCGGATACCTGATCTGCATTCTCTTTCTGTTCGCTGGGATCAAATCACTGTGCAGCGATCGAAGCGACCGGACATGAGATCATTGGGCGACGCGCCATCACTCCCTGCTGATCACCACTAGATCATCCGCTGTGAGGGATCCAGCCTAGCCGAGCAAGCTCAGCATCCGCTGACACCTGGGGCTCTAGGGGCTACAGGTAATCAATTGCATCTTCCTATAAAAACACCGGTATATGACCAAATACGAGTCCTTACTGTCTATCCTTCGGGTTCAGTCAGCACTGGGTAAAGCGCCCGGCTTGAGAGATGAGAGACCCAGTGACCGCACTAACTGGGCATCGCACTCGTTAGGCATTTGAACCAGCCGACCACGGGTCAGCTCCTTCCCCCCCCCATCACCATGAAGATCTTCACCGCCACACTCCCCGTGATGGCCCTCTTAGCCAGCGCGAGTCAAATGCCAGCCTCAGCACAGTCCGTCAACGAGACGCACAAGCTGTTACCTCTTGACGGATCCGCGAGCGATGAATTCGGAGAGTCTGTCGCTGTGAGTGGAACGAACGCGATCATCGGCTCCCGCTGGGACGACGACAACAATCCAGAATCAGGGTCTGCATACGTCTTCGACACAGTCACAGGGAACCAAATCTTCAAGCTCCTCTCGAGCGACGGCACGAGGGGCGACGCCTTCGGAGGCGCAGTCGCAATCGACGGAAACATGGCAATCATCGGCGCCGCGTATGACGACGACAACGGAGCTCAATCGGGATCCGCTTATCTCTTTGACGTCACGACGGGCACTCAACTCGCGAAGCTACTTCCGAGCGATGGCGCGACAGCTGCGTTCTTCGGTGAGACCGTCTCGATCAGCGGCGGAATCGCCATCGTTGGCGCGCCTGGAGACGGACAAAATGGCATCGACAGCGGCGCGGCTTACCTCTTCGACACAGCGACTGGAGCCCAGCTCGCGAAGCTAGTCCCGAGCGATGGCGAAGCAGGCGATTGGTTTGGGGGCAGCGTTGGTATCAGCGGAGGCACCGCCGTCATCAGCGCCCCGTTTGATAATGACAACGGCTCCAACTCAGGCGCCGCATACATTTTCGATACAGCGACCGCGACCCAAACCCTAAAGCTGCTCCCTGATGACGGAAGCACGAACGACGAGTTCGGCTGCTCTGTCGCGATCAATGGCACAACGGTGATCATCGGCAGCTTGCAGGATGATGACCATGGCGCTAACTCTGGCTCTGCCTATCTCTTTGACGCCCTGAGTGGAATCCAGATCAACAAGCTCATCCCAGATGACAGTGAAGTTGAAGATCGCTTTGGATCTTCGGTCTCAATCGCAGGAGCCATCGCTGTCATCGGGGCAAAGCAGGAGGATGAGACAGCCATCAACGCAGGCTCCGCATACCTCTTCGATACGACGACTGGAACACAGATCTCAAAGTTGTGCTCCAGCGACGGATCTGCTGGTGACTATGCAGGACATTCTGTTTCGATCAGTGGCACCACTGTCATCTCTGGAGCCTTCCGAAACGATGAGAACGGCGAGAGCGCAGGGGTCGCGCACCTCTTCGAAGCGCCGAGCGTGGTTGTCACGACGTTCTGCTTCGGCGACGGGGGAGGAACACCCTGCCCCTGTGGCAACGATGGCGGACCTGGCGAGGGCTGTGCAAACAGCACTGGCTCCGGCGCTGTGCTTAGCGTAAGTGGCTCAACGAGCATCAGCGCTGACGACCTCGTGCTCTCAACCACAGGCCTACCCATGGGCCCAGGCTTGTACTTCCAAGGACAAAACTCCATCAACTCAGGCAATGGCATCATCTTCGGAGACGGACTTCGATGCGCTGGCCTCGACGTGACGCGCCTCCAAGTGCGCTTCTCAAGCGGCGGGAACGCGAACACATCGATCTCAATCGCCACAAAAGGCTCGGTGCTTGCTGGCGAAACGAAGCGCTACCAGCACTGGTATCGCGATTCAACCAACTCGCCTTGCGGAAGCACCTTCAACCTCTCGAACGGCTACGAGCTGACTTGGACTCTCTGATCTAGAAAGAGGCCGGGATCTAGAAAGAGG
>JAPKBY010000259.1 GCA_028823185.1 Planctomycetota bacterium | reverse complement strand
TAGCGGTTTCCTCTTCCACTTGGGCTTCCGCGTCCCCTTCGAGTGTGTCCATTTCAACTTCACGCACGTCTTCCAACGGCTCATTACTATTCATCGATTCCATACAGCCCTCCAAACAAGGCCCTTTACCTGGGTTACCAACAGGCCGCACGGCCTGTACTACAACACTTCGCTTGTACGCGAAGAGAACTAAGATCGTAACCAAGAGATATGATCTTGCGCTAGTCAGGACCTAGAAAGGCACAAGCCGTAAGATCCACACATGCCTAATAAGCCCTCAGGACCCGTCTCACGCTGGTCTCGCGTCTCCAGCGAGCGCGGCCCAGACCTAATAGTCTTTCGCTCGCGCTTTGACCGGATGACTCATCCTCTGAGCGGAGAAGACCTCGACCGCCTCGTTTTAGAGTCTTCGGACTGGGTGAACGTCGTCGCCTTGACCCGAGACGAACGCCTCATCGTCGTCAAGCAGTACCGTTTTGGGACCGCTGATATCACGACGGAGGTCCCTGGAGGAATGATCGATCCTGGAGAGGGACATGAGGAGAGCGCGAAGCGTGAGCTCCTCGAAGAGACCGGCTACTCCTCAACTGAGTGGACCTATCTCGGCAGCGTAGATCCAAACCCAGCGGTGCAGACCAATCACATGCACCACTGGCTAGCGAAGAACTGCGACTTACTAGGAGAGCAAGATCTAGACGCAGGCGAAGACATTGAGGTCGCCACGCTCTCCGAAGCGGAGCTCCGTAGCGCAGTCGCAACGGGTGAGATCCGTCACGCCCTGGTCTTGACCGCGCTGCACCGGGTCTACGACCTTCGGGATGAGCTAAGAGGTTCGCAGTGAGGATCAGCGCTCTCCTTCTCACCTGCTCTCTGAGCCTGACCAGCTACGCCCAAGGGCCGGTCGCTGTCCTCGAAGTACGGCCCAGCGCGGACTCAGAACTCGGCGTCGATCTCCAAACCTTCCTCGGAGACCCCGAACCGCTCGTCATCCGCCTCGTCAGCGAGGGCAGCTCTCTGCTCACAGGACCGAGCCCTCTCCTGCTCCTTTGCGATGACGTGAAGAGCGCTGACTCTCGCGCTCTATCAGACCGAGTACGAAGCGCCCCATCACTCATCCTAGAAGACGGCAGCTTGATCGATTGGTTCAACACGCTCCATCGCTCCAAGCGTGCGACTCGCCTCCTCCACGCCATCCAAAGGCACAGCCGCGAGGGTAAGCCACTCGTCGGGATAGCCGGTGGAGCTGCGGCTCTCGCCGGGGCAGGCGTCGTGCTCTCTAGCGAGCTAGGAGAGATCCCTCGTAATCCCCATCGCGATGAGGCGCTGCAGGTTCGTGTAGGCCTAGGCTGGGGACCCCCTACGCTCATCGATGCGAGCCGCTGGGGCGCAGATCGCGGCCTTCACCTCATGGGAGGGCCCATGCGCACACTTCGGCTCATGGAGCGCTCCTATATGAAGAGCGCTGCACACCTAGGAGAGGGCGCTGGCCTCATCTATGAGCCCATCAAGAGTCAAATCAGAGTGATAGGAGGCGGTCAAGTCCTCTTCTTTGAGACCTCCAGCGGCCACCGCAATCGTCATGAGCTGCGAGGGGGTCGGGTCAGCCTTCTTCTTCGTGGGGACATCCTGGACCTAAGCCATGACCGGCTCACAGCAAGCTCTCGGACGCCGCTCCTCTCTAGGGCGACTCATAGCTTCAACAAGTTCCTCATGGAGTTCGCCTCCAGCCCGACCACAAAACCGACCTTTAGCAGTCGACACGGGCACCTGCTCTTACGCCAACGCGATGACACACAAATCATCAAGGCAGGAGCGCTCGCTCGTCCCCTGCGCGCAGAGTTCGATCTCATAAATTCACCATAATCACCGTTCGGCATAGGCAGCCGTTCGGCTCCACGGGTGAATGATCCCCCTCCCACCCATCTCGCTCTGTGCCCTTCCGGAAGGTCTCATAAAGGCTGCATGCCAAAGGGACCCAGAGGCTTGGAGAGAGGTGGTTGCACAGCTGAGCCTCAGGATGACGAACAAGGTTCAGCTGCCTGATTCTTTGGCGAGGCGACTAGACCATGAAGATGTCCTACAGGTCGCCTTTCTTCATGCCTGGGAACGAATCGACAGCTTTGAGTACCGTGGCGAAGGCAGCTTCGTGGCCTGGATGAGGCAGATCATCTCAAATGTATTGAGAGATGACATCCGCCACCACGCCTGTGGAATCCGGGACACCTCCCGAGAAGAGTGCCGACAGCTCTCTCGGCTGACTCGAGAGCGCCTCGACCCAGAGCAGCTGGCCGCGCTAGAAGAGGAGCGAGAGCAGCTCGTGCTGGACATCGAAGGGCTGCCGCCGCTTGAGCGTCGCCTGATCAAGATGCGCCTCCAGGACGGTGAAAGCTGGCGAAAGATCGCTGTACGCACAGGTCGCTCGCCCCGCACCCTCCGTCGCGTATACGACCGCGCGATCAAGCGATTGTCCGGCTCGGTCGCCTGACCCTCTCCCTCTCACCGTCAGCACGCTAAGATCGTGGGGCGATGAGCGAGCAAAACATCCTGATCATCGGCGGAGGTATCGCGGGAGCTGCCACCGCCTGGCACCTCGCCCAAAGAGGAGCAGCAGGTGTAACGCTCCTCGAGCGAGAGCACTCGCTCGGCGCTCATGCGACCTCACAAAACGCCGCCATCCTGCGCACCTTCACTGGGGACCTCGCGACGAGCGCCCTAGCTCACGAGACCGCCGAGCTCCTTGCTTCTCCGCCGACAGGCTTCACAGAGGTCCCTCTCTTAGACCCCAAAGGATTAATCTTGAGGCTCAGGCCTGAAGACATGGACAAGTTCTTTGCTTGGAGAGAGAGCAAAGCGCATCCCGAGCGAGTCAGAGCCTTGGATGCCGATGAGCTCTCACGCCGCTTCCCCTTCTACTCTGGCCCTGTCGAAGACGCCTGGTATGTAGAGGACGAGGGAGAGATCGACGTCGCAGCGCTCCTCGAGGGCTATCTGCGTGGCGCCCGCAAAGGCGGAGTCGAGATCCGCACTGACGCTGAGGTTGAAGGCTTCCTAAGAGATGGAGATCGCCTCTCGGGTGTACAGCTCTCGAACGGAGAGGAGATCAAGGCGAGGCGCGTCGCAATCTCTGCCGGTGGCTGGGCTGGAGCGCTCGCGAAGATGGCTGGCTCCAAGCTCCACCTCGAGCCGCGGCGCCGCCACCTCATGGTGAGCTCTGAAGACAAAGAGATCGACCCGCGCTGGCCGATCATTTGGTCACACCCAGAGGGCTTCTATGCTCGCCCAGAGAGCGGAGGAATGCTCATGTGCGCGTGTGATGAATCTCTCATCTCCCCTGATGAATGCACTGTCGAGACCGGCGCTGCAGAGAGGATCGCCTTGAAGGCAGCCGAGTTGATCCCAGCCGTGACAGACAGCGAGTGCGCCCACATCTGGTCTGGCATGCGCACCTTCACTCGGGACGAAAACTTCCTCATCGGCCCCGACCCAGACATCCTCGGCCTCCAATGGATCGCTGCCTTAGGTGGTCATGGTGTCACTTGCAGCTCTGGTCTCGGGAGACTCGCTGCTGCGCACCTCCTCGGTGACAAACCAGACGACGCGGTCTCGCGCGCGCTGGACCCTCGACGATTCACCGTCACGCAGACCGTCTAGCTCCAGCTATTTAGCTGGGAGGTCTTTTACGAAGCCGTGCTTGTCGATGACAGCGCGCTCCTCTGTGCGGAACCA
>JAPKBY010000258.1 GCA_028823185.1 Planctomycetota bacterium | reverse complement strand
GTGACGAGGATCGTAAGGAGCGGCATCAAGTACCAGTGTCCACGACGCACGAAGGCGGAGAGCAGCTCAAGGATCGTGTCGATGCGCGGCCCGAGCTTGAAGGCGATGAAGACGAGCATCCCAAGGATGAAGAGCCCGATCGCCCAGCTGGCTAGGGTCGGGGGCAGCCACTCTAGGAGCGCAGATCCGGAGAGAGCGATCGTGAAGATGACGGCGAGCAGGCCGGCGACCTTGAGGTAAGAGCCGATGAGTCTCTCTTCTTTGCGATAGGTCGACGCATAGAGGGTTCCGAGCAGGAGCGCTAAAGCTCCATACCAATAGGGCCAAGCGCTGGAGTCGCTGCGTTCGGTCAATTTCGGGGCGGTGATGCTCGCGGTCGCTGCTGGGAGCGAAGCTGAGAGCTCCTCGTGTAAGAGCTCCGCGAGGATGAGGTTGCCGCGAGGCGTGAAGTGCCACTCCTCTTCAAAGTAGAGGGGGCCGCCATCGGCAGCGGCGAGCAGGCCTGGTCGCGGATCAAAGGAGCGGATGTTGAGGTCAGAGGCCGCCTTGAGGAAGAACTCTACGGGCTTGTCCGGCGACCAAGCCTCGGGGCTGACCCTCTTGAAGGCTGTGTCTTGGAATCGAGCGCGCTCGGCGTCGTGTATCACGCTCTCCGAGGGGATCGGGCAGATCAGGAGCTCGCAGCCGAGCTGTTCGCAGCGAGCTTTCAAGGCGCTTAGGGCGCCTCTCGTTCGCTCCTCTGCGTCGTCTAGGAGGTCTTGATGCTCGATGAGCAGTGGCGCAAACTCCCGGGGGAGCATGGTGTCTTCAAAGGCGAAGTGGTCTGTTATTCGTTGTCCTTGAACGCTCGTCCGGAGGAAACTCAGGAAGCGACCGATCGCGACGCGCTGCGAGAAGGGCGAGGGGCCGGGGTCTTCTAATGGGTCTGTCTCTGGGAGGCCCTGGGAGCTAAAGCGTGGCTTCGGATAGCGCGTATAGCGACGCTCGCCGCAGTAGTAGATGTCGTTCTCATAGGCGAAGAGGACGACGGTGTCCGGTGCTAGGGCGGCCCCATCTTTTAGGAACCAGAGGACCTCTTGGTCCGTTGACCAACCCTCCGTTCCGCCATTGATGACCTGGACAGGTCTTCCCTCGGCACGCCATGCCTCTTCGAGGAGGTCCACGAAGAGGTCTTTACGGTCCACGGTGTACCCGAGCACGAAAGAGTCACCGAGGCAGAGCACTCTGTGTTCGTCTGCCGGTTTCTCTTGGTCGAGCTCATCATCTCGGAGTCCTAGTGAGTTGGTCTTTAGCTCGATGTCGAACTCTGAGGAGCTCCGCCGAACGCTAGCGTCGGCGCGCTTCTTCCAGCCGAGCTCGCTGTCAAATTGAGTGATGCTCTCAGGCGCGCCGAAGCCCATGAGGCGCAGCCCGCCTTCGAGGACAGCGCAGCCTATGGCTAGGCTGATGAGGACAGAGAGGAGTACGTTGAGAGCGCGCATGTCAGCTGATCATCTCCGTGACGGAGTCCCCCTGATGGCGGAGGTTGAAGCGCGTGTCAGCGATCTGTTTTTTGGCGTCAGCGCGGACGACGTAGTTGCCCATGAGCAAGAGGTCCATGCCCGAGAGGCTGAAGGTGTTGAATGCGTGGCTAGGGTGCTCGACGATCGGCTCGCCCTTCAGATTGAAGGAGGTGTTCATGATCACCGGCACTCCCGTGATCTCACCAAAGCGTTCGATGACCCGGTGGTAGCCCGGGTTGGTCTCCTTGTAGACGGTCTGCAATCTCCCGGACCCGTCCTCGTGCGTGATGGCGGGGAGGACGTCACGCTTCTCTTCTCGAACAGGGCAGACATAGAGCATGAAGCGCGCAGGGAAGTGCTTCTCTGCGTCAGGAAACTCAAAGAACTCATTGGCTCGCTCCTCAAGGACTGAGGGAGCAAAGGGCCTGAAGGCCTCGCGGAATTTGATCGTCGCGTTGAGCTTCTCTTTCATCTCTGCCTTGCGAGGGTCGGCGATGATGGACCTGTTGCCTAGAGCTCTCGGACCCCACTCACAGCGGCCTCGAAACCAGCCGCACACCATCCCGTCAGCGAGTGAGCGGGCGACGAAGTCGTAGAACTCCTCGTCGTCGTCATACTTCTCGAAGGGGATCTCGTTCTTGTTTAAGAAGGCCTCGATCTCATCGTCTGAGTAGCTTGAGCCGAGGTAGGCGTGGCCCAGTGCGGGACCGCGTGGCTGATCTAGGAGGTGGTTATAAGCCCAATAGGCGGCTCCGACCGCGCCTCCATCGTCTCCAGGGGCGGGGTGGATGTAGACGTTCTTAAAGGGGCCGTCGCGTAAGATCTTGAAGTTCGCGACGGAATTTAACGCCACGCCTCCAGCCAAGCAGAGGTTCTCCGACCCGGTCTCTTCGTGCAGTTTGGTGACCATCTTGAGGAGGATCTCCTCTGTCACGCGCTGGATGCTGGCCGCCATGTCGCAGTAGTAGGGGTCGAGCGATTGATCTTGAAGCTTCGGGTCTCGGGCGGGTCTGCCGAAGTGCTCTGCGAAGGCAGGCGCGAGGGTCGTGTCTCGCGAGCGGTGATAGGCGAAGTACTTCATGTCGTGCCAGAGGGAGCCATCGTCGGCGACCTCGAGCAGCTCATAGATCTTGTCGGTGTACTTGGGCTCGCCATAGGGGTGCATGCCCATGAGCTTGTACTCGCCCTCGTTGATCTCGAAGCCGCAGTAGGCGGTGAAGGCAGAGTAGAGCAGGCCGAGTGAGTGGGGGAAGCGCAGCTCTTTTGTGATCTCGATCTTGTTGCCGCGACCCATGCCCATGGTCGCTGTGCTCCACTCTCCAGCGCCGTCGACGGTGAGGATGGCCGAGTCCTCGAAGGGGGAGGTGTAGAAGCTGGACGCCGCGTGTGAGACGTGGTGGTCTGCGAACAAGACCTTCGCGGCTGGGACTCCGAGCTCTCTCAGGAGATGTGACTTGATCCACAGCTTGTCCGTCAGCCAACGCTGCATGGACTCTCGGAAGACAGCGCTCGAGCGAGGGAAGGTCGCCATCGCAGAGAGCAGCATGCGTTCGAATTTGACGAAGGGCTTCTCGTAGAAGACGACGTGGTCTACGTCGTTCATCGTGAGGCCGGCGCGCTCGAGGACGAACTGGATCGCGAGATGCGGGAGACCAGAGTCGTGTTTCACTCTGCTGAAGCGCTCTTCCTCTGCAGCGGCGACGAGGACGCCGTCGGAGACGAGCGCCGCCGAGGAGTCGTGGTAGTAGAAGGAGAGGCCTAGGACATTCATCTCGTGTGGGCTCAGTCTTGGCGCCGAGCGGACTTGAGGTTCGAGTTCGTCTCTTTCCAGGTCGACCAGTTCCCTCTCGGGCGACGACGCAGGTGGAGCGGGTCTGCGAAGATTCGGTAGAGAACAGCGAATGGCCCCAATACAAGGAAGTAGAGGACGGTGAGCAGGACGCGGGAGAGCATGCTGCCGAAACGCTCAGTGAATTGGAGGAGGGCCTTCATGGGGATTCGTACAGCCTTTCTCTTCGGCATGAAGTGGCCTTATTCGGGAGCGGAATCGCTAGGAAGGACACCTCCTTGGCGATCTAGGGAAGGCTCGACGCTGCTTTGGCTGCGTTCAGCGGGGGGGCTTACTCTGTGACCAGTGTGCCCCTGAGGAGGCTCTCGTCCCTGTAGATGTCGATCTCAATGCTTGAGCCGGGCTCCACGCCTTGGATAAGGCTGGCAAAACGACCTCTGTCGACGATGC
>JAPKBY010000257.1 GCA_028823185.1 Planctomycetota bacterium | reverse complement strand
GAGATGGAGGCGGCACCCGGATTCGAACCGGGGGTCCTGGATTTGCAATCCAGCGCCTTAGCCACTTGGCCATGCCGCCTCAGGAGTTCTCAAAGGGTACGCCAGCATTACGCCGGGTCAAGCGCAGGAAGGTCGTTCCGGCGGAGGCTTCTTCGCGTTAGGATTCTCAGCCTTGGGGGAATGGCGGAATTGGTAGACGCATCGGCCTTAAAAGCCGAAGTCCTCACGGACGTCCGGGTTCGATTCCCGGTTCCCTCACCAAATCACCCCAGAGGACTCACTTGCGCTCGGACATCGGGACGTAGCGGGCCTCTCGGGCGCCTTGATAGACCTGTGTAGGCCTGAAGATTCGGTTATTGGGCATCTGCTCCATCCAGTGAGCCATGTAGCCAGAGCACCGTGCGATCGCAAAGATCGGGGTGAAGAGATCTGTCGCGATCTCAAGCTTCTGGTAGAGCAGGCCGCTGAAGAAGTCGACGTTCGGGCAGATCCCCTTAGCGCCCACCTTCTCCTCCATGACTTTCTCGAGCTCAAGCGCGAGCTCATACATGGGAGTTCCGCCCAACTTCTCGAAGACCTGGTTGCCGAGCTTCTGCAAGACCTTAGAGCGCGGGTCCTTCGTCTTGTAGACGCGGTGCCCAAAGCCCATGACCTTGCCCTTGTGGGAGAGACGCTCTTCAACCCAGGGCCTCACGTTCTCGGCTTCACCGATCGCCTCAAGCTGATCCAAGACGCGCTCGTTCGCGCCGCCGTGCAAGGGGCCCTTCAGGCTTCCGACGGCTGCAGCACAGACCGAATAAGGGTCTGACTCTGAAGAGGCGACGACGCGCGCAGTGAACGTAGAGGCGTTCATGGTGTGCTCTGCATGCAAAATGAGAGCCGCATCGAGAGCACGCACAGCGACCGACGCGGGTTCTTCGCCGGACATCATCCAGAGGAATGCCTCCGCGGTGTCCATGCCATCCTTCGGCTGCACAAAGTCGAGCCCTTTACGCGCGCGCTCAAAAGCGGCGACGAGCGAGGGCAAGCTACCAATGATCTTGATGGCCGCGTTCTCCATGGACTCACGGTCTTTCAAGTTCACACGCTGAGAGTGCATACCCAAGATAGAGATGCCGACCTGCAAGGCGAGCATCGGGTGCCCGGCTCCAGGCAAGAGCCTCAATGTCTCAATCAAACGGTCCGGGAGCTTGCGCCTCGCGGAGAGTCGCCCTCGGAAGCGGTTGAGCTCGGCCTCATTAGGGAGCGATCCATAGAGGAGCAGATAGGCCGTCTCCTCGAAGGTGCTGTGTTCTGCGAGGACTTCGATCGGGATACCGCGGTACTCGAGGATGCCGACCTGGCCGTCGATGAAACTAATAGATGACTCGACAGCGGGTATACCGGCGAGTCCAGGAACGAAGGCGGGAGTTGAGGTCAACAGAGCAGGGGTCGAGTGTGAATAGGAGCGGGAGAAACTAGAGATCGAGTCGATTTCCTTCTAGAGGCCGATTCAAGGCCTCAAAAGGCTATTTGAGGGCACCAAGGTACTCCATTAGGAGTCTGGTTCCAACTCCAGTGCCGCCGCGACCACCGACATAGTCGCGAGCCACACTCCCCCACGCCGTACCGGCGATATCAAGATGAGACCACTCGATCTCATCTCCGATGAAGTGGCGTAGGAATTGAGCGCCGGCGATGGAGCCTCCTCCGATGTTGGGTTGGTTGATGTTGCGCAGATCAGCAGGGCCTCCGCGCAGGTTCTTCATGTGGCCATCAAGCAAGGGAAGGGGCCAAACAGCCTCTCCTGTCGCTTCACCAGCTGCGGAGAGTCGATCACGCAGCTCATCTGTTGTGGTGTACATCCCAGAGATCTCATGACCGAGGCCTACGACGACAGAGCCAGTGAGGGTCGCGAGATCGATCGCGGTATCAGGCTTAATGCGTTTACGGACATAGCAGAGCGCGTCACCCAAGATGAGGCGGCCTTCAGCGTCGGTGTTGAGGATCTCCACGGTCGTCCCGTCCATCGCTGTGTGAATATCACCAGGCTTGGTTGCCATTCCATCAGCCAAGTTCTCTGAGGAGGGCACGACGCCATGAACCTCGACGGGCACGTCCATTGAGGCGAGCGCATGGAACACACCCAAGACAGCGGCGCTTCCCGACATGTCGTAGCGCATCTCGTCCATCTTCCCGGAGGGCTTCAAGCTGATTCCGCCTGCATCAAAGGTGAGCCCTTTACCTACCAGCGCGATCCGCTTCTTCGCTTTCTTGCGCGGCTTGTAGACGAGGTGAATAAGGCGAGCAGGTTCAATCGATCCACGTGAGACACCTAGGAGGAGCCCCATGCCCATCTTCTTCATGGCAGCCTCGTCGTGCACACGGCACGTGATCTGGGCGCTGCGAGTAGCGAGCTTCTTGGCTGAGGCAGCCAGGGCCCGCGGTGTCAGCTGGTTCCCAGCAAAGTTCTGAAGGTCACGCGCGTAGAGGTTCGCCTCTCCTAAGCTGACGCCTTCTCGAACACCCGCCCTAAACTTCGCGCCGGGGCCAGCGATCACACAGCGAGTGAGCTTAGAAACCGCCGGCTTGCTCTTCCCTCCCGTGTAGATATAAGCGCCCATCACAGCACCTTCAGCGAGCGCGACTCCGCATGCAGCAGCACCTCCCCAGGCCTCCGCTGAGGTTGATGAGAGCTGAATGCGCACAGCGCCGAGGCCCTGCGCCTTCGCCGCCTTGACCGCTCGCGCTGCGGCTTGTCGAAGCTCTTCAGCGCCAGGGTTCTCACCCAAGCCCAAGAAGAGAACTCGCTCCGCTGCACCACCAGTTGCGTCGGTGAGGCGATCCTTACGAGCGCTGCCCTTGAAGTCTTTCTCAGCTGATGCAGAGACTTTGACGCCTTTAGGCAGGACAGGTGACTCACCTTTAGCGGCGCAGATGGCCAAGAGAGGCGTCGAGGTGAGTGCTTTACTGGAGTCTAGTGCTGTGATCTTCATGCTTAGTAGTTGTGTGTTAGTTGGACGGAGGTGGCAGGTCGCCACACCGCCTCACATATCGACGTAACGCGGCCCGCCCCCTCCTTCAGGGACGACCCACTCAATGTTCTCGTAAGGATCTGCGATATCGCAGGTCTTGCAGTGCACGCAGTTGGAGGCGTTGATGAGGACCTCTGTAGCTTCTTCTGGCCACTCATACACAGCAGCGGGACAGAAGTGCTGACATGGGTTCCCGAACTCAGCAGTGCAACGATCTACGCAGATCGTCGGATCCACCACGAGCAGATGGCTCGGCTGGTCCTCCTCATGCTCTGTGCCTGAGTGATAGACATCAGTGAGCTTGTCCATGGCGCATGAGTCATCGTAGGCGGGCTTCTCAAAGACCGACTCTGACTTCGGACGCATCGTCTCGTGATCTTCATGACCCTCGCGTCTCTTCACGAGACCGCGACCACCCGTGACCATCTGAACACCTGCGTCGATCATCCCTGCCAGCATCCCGCCAGCGAAGGCTTGCCGCCAGTTGCGCACGCCATAGAGCTCATCTCTAGCCCAAGAGGCCTCGAAGAGCTCGTTGTACTTTGAGAGCGCCTTCTCGCTGGTGTCATCCTTCGGGACAGCCTCCGCGATAGCTTCAGCAGCGAGCATTCCAGACTTGATCGCGAGGTGCACGCCCTTGAGCGTAGCTGCGTTGAGAAAGCCAGCGGAGTCACCGACGAGACAATAGCCATCACCAGCGAGCTTAGGCATCGAGTGATAGCCACCCTC
>JAPKBY010000256.1 GCA_028823185.1 Planctomycetota bacterium | reverse complement strand
AAGGCCATGGTCGCTCCCCAGCCAGCGCTGTTCGGCATCGTTGAGCAATAGTTCAGCGGCGGATCGCAGCCGCCTCCGGGTCCACCACCACCGTGATCGAACTGAGCGATATGGGTCCCCCAAGTGTTCGTCGAGTGCGCGTACTCTTGCACCGTCCAGAAGGTCCCGTCTATGGGGTCTATCGTGGTCAAGCTGTAGTCACCGAAGCGGTTTCTACCTGCGCTATCAATGTTGTTCTGTGAAGCGTTCCCAGCCCGATATTGGACAGGGTCGGCCATCGCACCAGAGGCATCAGCCGCCTTTCGACCGGTGTACCAAGCGCCGGCGAACTCTCCCGCATGAGACCCTGAGAAGCCCATCACGACATCCCCTAGATGGTTCACAGAGATGCTCGGGAAGAAGAAGTGACGGGTCGGATCTGAGACCGTCCCGGACTGAACCATAGAGAGCCCGACAGGATCGAGCTCATACCAACGCGCCGCCGCGCGGCCGCTCTGGCTTACGGCGTGTGCGGTCCAGATAGAGCCATCTCGATAGACGGCGTTCATCAAGCGGTCACCGACCGTGTCTAGGTTCGTCGTGCTGCCCATGGCGGGAGCATCTGGCGGACTCGTGTGATTTCCGACCGTGATGTATCCGACGTTCTGAAGCGTCGGGTTCGAGAGCGGGCCGTTCAACCTGCGCACCCGGATGCGGTTCGTTGAGTTCACCGAGACGAAGTATTCAAAGCCTGGCGTTCCATGAGTGTGACAAGGCTGAATCGCACCCTCCCAAGGGAGGCTTCGAAAGGCCGTCACGGTGCCGATGCTCGGGTTCGCGGCGAGCAGCGGCGCCTTGTCGATGGCAAAGATGCTCATCGTCGATCCAGAGCCCACCATATAGGCAGCCGTGTAGATCCCGTTCTCATCCAGTCCGATGGTCTCATAATCCGGCCATGATCCAGCGTCAGAGCCTTGATCGACGTTGAAGCTTGTCTTGATCCAGCTACCGGTCGCGTCACTCGTAAGCGAATAGGCGAGGTGAATCTCGTTTGAGAAGTCGCTGACCAAAACGACCCAGCGGTCTTCGTGCTCGTCATAAGCGACGCGCGGATCTCCATTTGATCCAGGCAGGAAAGAGGTCAGTCCCGCGCTCGCGAGCATCGCACCCGTGGTCTTGTTGTAAACAGCCCACGCGCGGTTAACGCATACGACGATTTGAGTCGGACCAGCTGCAGCACAGGTGTCCGGCGGATAAGAGGAGCCGTGTTGACCCATACGCAGCGTCTGAAAGTCATTCAGCAAGGTCGGCGCTGTGCCCGCGCCAGAGAACGCAAAGCTGAGGCTCTCAGCCTCGATTTCGACGACCTCTTCTTCCTCCGTCGGAGGAGCTTCGGGGGCATGAACACCTTCGTCGGTGAAGCCTGTCCCTTGCTCCCAGGAGAGGCCGGAGTAGTCAGTCCCGGTGATCTTCTGTCCCCAGATACCATCTTCAAAGTCGACGACAACGACACACTCCTCTTCAGGTGTCGCGGCATCGCAGCGCGTGAAGGCTAGATCATCAATGGCGTACCAGGCGGACTTCCCAACCACCGGTTCAGCCTCGAGGACCACGCGATCGATCTTCTTTAGCTCCATGCTGAACCAACGGGGCGCAGCGGAGAGCTCGGTGAACCACTCTGTCTCTCTGACCTGAACTCCATCTCGATATCCCACGGCGCGAACGCGCTTTGCCCAGACGCCCTGCCCTGCTTGCCCAGAGATCCAGAGGCCGTGAAGGTCCACGGGCCCGTTGAAGCCGATCCCTAGACGCACATCACCCCACTTGTTGAAGGCATTGTGGACTCCAGAGTGCGGGTAATAGGTGGCTCGGCGACTCGCGATCTGCCAGAGACCATCTCGGCCATTTCTACGCTTTGGGTTCAGCGGGTCTTTTGGCTGCTTGGCTTCTCTCTCCAAGACCTCCTGGAGCCCTTCTATCCGCACCGGTGAGGTCTTGACCTTCTCGCCTTGGATGAGCTCCGGCGCCTGTTTTTGAGCCACAACGGGCCCTAGGGGTCCACTTTGAACGCTCCCTCGAGGCGCGCTGCCAGCCATAGCGGGAAGCAGCAGAGCGAGGGCGAATGAGAGGGCTGTTTTATGTCTCGATAAGGTCATGAATGGTTCCTTAAGGGTGAATGCACAAATTCCTAGGCATAGACCCTTAGTAGCAAGACGAATAAATAGACGAAAAGGTGCCCGCTTAAAGGCCGTCGACTCTCCGACTAGGGGATAGCTGGATACTAACACAGCTTCTGTTGACCCTGTGAGCAGGGCTGTGAGCCCCACTCTGACCGATTAGATTAAGATCTCCGCCCTGTATCATGACAGCCCCCGCGATCACAAAAACCTGCCCCACGTGTGGCGCCCCCATCACGCGTGAAGACCTCTCACTCTGCTCTTATTGCGGATCACCCGTCCAGCTTGGTGGGGTCAAGAGAACCGCCGAGGGCGAAGAGAGCCCTCATAAGGCACGCTTGGGGCGAATGTCCGAGAAGGATGACTGGGCCTCAGCCATAGCCTGGGAGCCTCTCCCGGCCTCCAGATACCCTGGAGCACGGGTTATCGCCCTCCCGCTCCTCGCAGGGAGCCTCTCAGCGCTCCTGATCACCCTCCTTTTTAGATACGAGGTCGGGCTAGTCGTCGGATCCATCGTCTTGATCACCCTCTTCGGATTGCACCTCAAGCAGGACCCAAAAGCACCCCGAAACCCTGATGCTCCGCTACTAAAGCGAGCCTCCATCGTCCTCGACCGCCGCAGCGAGACGGAGCTGGACGGGGCTATTGGGCACACGAACTACTACTTCACCTTAGAGTTCGCTGACGGCGCCAGCGGAGAGTTCCGCTTCCCTGGCCGCGGCGCGGCCTATGAGCTCATGGTGAACGGTGGCACTGGTGTCGCATACACCCGCGGAGCCGACCTCCTCGCCTTCAAGAAGATCAGGGTCTGACCCCAGCCCTTAGCCACTCTCAAAGGAGAGACGGCTTTGGGACGAAGAGGACAGCAATTCCCCGACTGGAGCATGGCTTTAAGGGCTATTTAGCGCTTTACCCCAAAAAGCGACTTTCAAGAGTGAGAGTATTCAGCAGTTTTGGGCTATCCGCCCTGCCCCCGCTGCGTAATCCTCTATGTCATAGGTCTGAATCCTCAAATAGACGCCTTCTGGGCCCTATCTATGGTTTCACACTGATCACCGCAGACCAAATCACACTGATTTGTAGCCACAGATAGCCATGATTGCCAAAAATCACATCAACTCCAGCCCCGTCGCCTGGGAGCAGCACTACCAGGAGATCCATGAGGAGATGAGGGCCGCCGTAGGCGACCTCGCCCTCGCCATCGTCCACATAGGCAACACCTCCTTCCCTTGCCTGCTTTCCTCCCCGGCCCTCGATGTGATGGTCGGCGTCTCAAACATGGAAGTTGCCGACATGTGCGTTGAGCGCCTCGCGCCCCTCGGATTTGAAGCGCTAGATGAAGGCGGCGGACCCGACCAGCGCTTCTTGAAGCGCAGCTCTCCTGACTCACAGAATGTTCGCGTCCACATCGTCAAGCGCTCTGGAGAGTTCTGGAGCGAGAACCTCCTCTTCCGCAACTTCCTCCGCGAGCACCGTGATAAGGCGCTCGAGTACGCCCACCTGACCAAGCAATTGGCAGCAAAGGACGACCCGGAGGCGAAGGCCGAGTTCGTCGCAGAGGTCCTGCGCCAGGCGCGCTCGGTCGACTGAGCAC
>JAPKBY010000255.1 GCA_028823185.1 Planctomycetota bacterium | reverse complement strand
AGCTGTGCCTCTACACCTAGCTCCTCCACTCCTTCAAGCAAGACCGTCTGCCCGCTGCGCTCGTCCAAGTGATCCCTGAGGGCATCAGCGACTAACGACCCCGCGGGGATCAGACAAAGAGGTGCTTCGCGATCGGAGCCTTCATAATGGAGCCAGCGCGCCACGACGCTCTTTCCGACTCCAGCTGGACCGCGCAGGGAGACGACCTCTCTGCTTGATCCAACCCGAGTAACGCGGCTCGCAAACCCTCTGAAGCCGCTTGATTCAATGGGAAGATAAGGCGCTCTACCAAAGCGCTCTGCATACCAACGGCGCATGCGCGCGAGATGAACCACTCCGCTCCACTCTTCCATGCACTGTGTGAGCTTGCCCCTCGCCAGGTCGGTGAAATCATGGCGACGGGAGGACTCGATCAACAAGACACCATAGGTCGCCCCTCTAGGTCCTAAAGGGAGCGCGAGGCCAGAGGCTGCCGCTGGATGAAGTGAGAGGCGAGGGTCGGGTTCATCAAAAGTAACCGCCCCACCTGCACAGACCGCGCGTCGCAAGATGCCGGCCTGACCCATGTGCCCATCGATGGATGCAGGCAAGCCATCGCCCCCGCTCGCTACGAGAACGAACTCTCCGTCATCACATTCCAATCCCCACCACCTCCGACGTGAGAGCTTGAGATCAGCGCGCTCCATGAGGTCTTCAAAGGCGCGTGTTATCGACTCGCTTGAGCGCAGGCTGAGCTCTGAGCGCGGGCTCGCGAGCGCTCCCGTCCTCGCTCTCTCAAGCGCTCTCAATCCAGACCTCTCTATCTCAGCGCGTCGCTTCGCGTCAGGGATCAAGTGGTGCTCAAGCTCAAGGTGGACCCAACCTAAGAGCTCTCCTCCAACGCTAAGCAAGGGCTGAAGAAGCAACGCCATAGAGGCCTCTGCGCCGATCGCGCCGCTCAAATGACGCCCCTCCTCGCGATGCCAGATGACCGGCTCGGCTGTCGCGACCAGGAGCTGCTCCGCTGAGCCTTGCTCGAAGGGTGTCATCGCCCGCTCAGCCACCCACGGAGTCAACCGCCCCTTCAAGGCAGGAGCCACCTCCGATCTCACAGCGCGCGCTCCGCGACCCATCTCCAGTCCGAAGATCACCATGGCGACGGCCCCATAGTCTGCTCTACAGATCAACTCTCGCTCTTGGGGCGGCGGCCACAGCTCTCGCCCCGTCTCACTCCCCGCCGATCCGAGCAAGAGCGATGAGAGCTCTGGGCGTCGCCCGCGTAACTCCAAGAGCGTGTCAGGCAGCCTGCCCTCCCAAGGCTCGGAGCGAGCGTGAGCTCGACGAGCACCCGCCAGGTCTCCACACGCCAGACGAGTCCACACAGAGAGGCGCCTCAACGAAGGAGAGCGGCGAACGAAGCTCGCATGTTCGTTCAGCCATGCCTTGGCGAGGCGTGCAGAGCCACGATCTAAGAGCGCCTCCGCGACCCCACCGATCGCTCTATCCAAGACATGGGCGTGAGCTTGAGCGCGCCCAGCATCAAGAGGCATGCGCTCCAAGATCCGCCGAAAGGCGTCTTCACCAGCGCTCGGCCCACGCTTTGCGTAGAGCCAGCGCGCCCTCCAGAGCGCTGCGGTCTCTTCGAACTCCGAGAGCTCCTCCAGAGCGGTGACGAGTCGCAGCGCGATCGCGAGACAGGGCTCACCTGCTCGAGGCAGAGACACCGGCAACTCATCAACGACAAACTTCCAAGAGAGGGTCACATCACCTCGAGCTTCTCTGAGCCGCAAGAAGCTGCGACCCCCTAGATACCAACCCAAATAATGACGCAAGAGCTGCTCCAGGCTGTGAACGAGCCTCTGCTCACCCTGTCTCGTGAACTCTTCCCTCACCTTTGAGTCGTCAATAAGGGCAGCCTGTTCATCTAAACCCGCCACATCCGAGGCGAGGATTCGAAAGAACCGCACGAGCTTCGCGGCCTCCTTCTGCACCTCAGGACTCAAGCCCTCTAGCAGTTGATCCAACGGGTCTTCATCGACTGATGAGGTCTTTCGAATGGAAGTCAGCGAGAGCTCTTCCATCGCCCCGCTCATGTGACCACCGAGCAGCTGTTTCAGAGCTGTGCCGACGCACCTTGAGAAGGCAGCGGGCGCTATCCCCAGCTCCTTCGCGACAAGCGCAGCCTCTTCTCTTTCGATCACGACTCTGCAGAAGGCGTGGCGTTCCTCTATCGCCAATTGGTTAAAGATGCGACAGGCAGCGTGAGCTTCGAGCGGATCGAGACCGAGCGGGACAGCGAGTGAAGCCCAAGCCTCCCCCGAGAGCTCTGTGAGCTCCTCCTCGACGAGCTGCTTTACTGCCTCATCAACACGCTCTGCCAACCACTCTTCAAGGCTCGGATGACCCCGATAATGACAGGCCTCACGAGCACAGAGCGCGAGGCTGCGAAGGTGCACTCGCCCCGCATCCAGAAGTTGGGATGCCAGCCGAAGACGTTCCACGACCACAGGGCGCAACCGGAGTGGATCATCCGTCGCGATTCGCGCCAAGACCTCTCGAGGGTTGGCTCCGAGCAATAGGGCTCTCAACCGCTCTGGCGCAGGGAATGAATTCCCTCGCGTGGCGGCACGAAGCAGACGCGTTCCTACGGACTTTTTAGTCTTCAAAGGGTGGGGGGGCGGTGTACGACGCAGAGCCAAGCCCGCGCCTATAGGTCTCATAGTCGTGTGCCCCGCCTTTTGGAGACTTGGATTTGAATTGTGCTCGCATCGGCGCCCCGCCGGCCTCACCTCCTCATCCACTAGTCATTTCCTCACAGGCGATTGCGTCCGCTTCACCCGATTAAGAGAGATCTCTTGGCCTACGAGAGGAATCCACCCGGATGAGAGAAGAAGACTTCACCCTCCTCCTCGCCGAGCTTGCCCACAACCTCTCTGGAGTCAGGCCCTGCAGAGGGCTAGGATGCCGCGCCTCACCTCCCCTGCCCCCACATCAATGAAGATCACCCTCGAAGGTAAGACCTGCGTCATTCTCGGAGTCGCCAACAAACGCTCCATCGCCTGGGCCTGCGCCCGCTCCCTCTCAAGAGAGGGCATGCGCATCGCCTTCACCTATATCGGTGAGCGAATGGAGAAGACCGTCCGCGGTCTCGCAGAAGAATGCCCCGGCTCGATCGTCTTGCCCTGTGATGTCACCAAGCCTGAGGAGATCGACGCAGCTTTCGACAAGATCGGCGAGGAGTTCGGCCACCTAGATGCGCTCGTGCACGCCGTGGCCTTCGCAAAGAAAGAAGAGCTGGAAGGCGACTTCTACCACACCTCAAAGGACGGCTACATGCTCGCCCATGAGGTCTCCGCCTACTCCCTGACAGCGGTCACGCGCCGCGCGCTGCCGCTCATGGAAGGCAGAGACGGATCAATCGTCACCCTGAGCTATCTAGGTGGTGACCGTGTCGTCCCCAACTACAACGTCATGGGGATCGCAAAGGCAGCGCTTGAGGCGAGCGTGAGATACCTCGCAGCAGACCTCGGGCAGCGCGGAATCCGCGTCAACGCGATCAGCGCCGGGCCTGTCCGAACCCTCTCCGCCTCAGGCATCAGCGGCTTCAACAACATGCTCGACTCGATCGAAGAGCGCTCCCCGATGAGGCGAAACATCACAGCGGATGAGGTCGGTGACACCTGCCTCTTCCTGTGCAGCCAGCTCAGTCGTGGGATCACCGGGAGCACCATCTTCGTGGACGCTGGCTACCACATCATGGGCTTCTAAGGAGGGGCTTCTAAGGAG
>JAPKBY010000254.1 GCA_028823185.1 Planctomycetota bacterium | reverse complement strand
GTCGAGTTTGATGCGCTGAGCTCAACTCTGAGCGTGGCCATCTGGCTACGCACAGAATTGATCATCGCGTTCAGGCCCATGATCTCTCTGGCCATCCCATCTCGCTCATCAACCACCCCTTGGTAGCGCTCAAGGAGAAACATGCGTGAGCCTTGGGGCTCAGCGTCGCTCTCGTGTTGAGGCCAGCTGCTCTGCGTCACCTCACCAGGTGCGGCAGGCTCAATGACCCCAACGAATGAGCGTTTCTCCCAGGCGGGAGTCCCTGGAGCCCAAGGCTCCGGCTCTACGATGACGACGTTTGTAGTCTCAGCTTTGACAGCTTCAGTGGTGGCCTCTTCTTGCACTGGCGGCAGCGTGCAAGCAGCGAACAAGGCAAAGGCAGGAAGGATTCGTTGAAGTCTATTCATGAGTGGCTTCTCCCGAGGAATACTCGAGTTCAATGACAGTGGTTTCTCCGCAGGAGCAAGTGACCTCAATGGCCTGAACTTGTCCCTCCGTCTCGTGAACCCTGACGCCAGCTGTCGCACATGCAGCGCTGGTAGATCCAGGGGTGGTCTCAGAGACCGACTCGGCGAGTCGGACATTCTCTTTCTTGATGATCGTGGGATTCATTAGTGCTCTTCCTTCATGCTGTCAGGTCTAGGCGGCCGCCGGACTCGTCGTCACTTCGAGGTGCGACTTCGCCGCGCTCACGCTCTTCGTCAGAGCCTGACGGCTCTCTCTCTTTCTCGCCCAATTCGAACTTCGCCTTCTCTTCATCTGAGCCGCTATTCCGCCCATCGTGCGTTGAGTTAACACGCTCAAGAGGAGTCGTCGGACCTTGGATGCGAGATGTGTCCACGTCAAACCTCCGCTCCTCCAGTGAGCGGCGAGAGCGCTACGTTCAATCGGTAAAGCGCGCGCGTGTGTATCTGACTGACGCGGCTCTCCGTCACATTGAGGAGCTCGCTGATCTCTCTTAGAAGCAGCTCCTCTGCGTAGTAGAGCGTGATCACGCTCTTCTCTTGTTCGGGTAGCTCTGCGACCGCTGAGGCCATCGCCCTTACGAGCTCTTGGTGCTCGAGGCGGTCCTCGGGTGCGCTGCTCTTGGGATCGGACAGGAGCTGCCCGAGTTGAATGTTCGGTCCTTCATCAAGAGAGGCTTCTAGGGCGCTCTTCGAAGACGCCAAGACCTCGTCCAGCTCGTCGAGATTTACCCCTAAGTGTTTTGCGATCGCTTCCGGTGAAGGCGGCTCACCAGTGGCTTGCTCTAGCTCACTGACTGCGCGCTCTAAGTTGCGAACTTTCTCTCGTCTGCCGCGAGGAAGGAAGTCTGACTTGCGGAGCTCGTCAAGCATCGCTCCACGGACTCGCGTATAGGCATAGGTGGAGAACTTGAGGCCCCGGGTAGGGTCCCATGAGTCTGCAGCGCTGATGAGGCCCACCATCCCGATGCCATAGAGATCATCACGGTCTACCGATGACGGTAAATCCACGGAGACACGACCGACGATGTGCCTTAAGAGCGGGATGTGCTCGAGAATCAAGTTCTCGCGCTCCGCTTCACTAATTGATCCAACACTCTGGCAGCGGTCTTCCATAGATCAGTCCGCCCCCGAAGAATAGGTCCGACGATGGGCTTGGCTGGGGCTCTCCAGAGGAGAGTCAGGCTCGCTGAAGTGCTCCAAGAGTGTCCTGATCACAAAGAAGCTCAGCTTCAGGACAAATACGCAAATAATCCCTCTGATGCACGCTGATGAGAGCGAGACACCTCTATAGAGGGAAACAAGGGCTGTAAAGGCTGCAGCGGCGACCGCTGCATGACCTCCAAGGACACCCCATTGGAAAGAAAGGACCTTCATGTCGCGTTTCTTTTCGACCATCTCTCTGAATTCCTTGAGGGCCCTAGGCCACTCCCCCGATCATTTGGTGCGCAGCCGGGTCTAGATGAGAGGCCACTTCTGCCACACAACGGGCGGCTAAACCCTCTTCAGAGGTCAATACGAAGGGTTTTTGGGCGCTAGCTGCTCTGCGAATATCGCCCGAATCAGGGAGCCAGCCCACTCTCCGCGGGGAACGGCACAGGAAGCGCTCAGCGACCTTGCGGAGCTTGGCACCTGCAGCCTGGGCTTCTTCGCGCGTGCTGGCGAGGTTCACGATCACCTCAGGTGTCGGCACCTCTAAGTCCCCTTCAAGCGCGAAGGCATCGATCGCTTTCAGGAGTCCATAAGCGTCTGTCAGCGCCGCTGGCTCGGGAGTGGTGACGAGGAGCACGCGATCTGCTGCTGAGGAGAGCCCCAACACGTCTCCGCCAATTCCAGCTGCGCCATCACACAAGATGATGTCGTAGCTCTCACCGAGCGAACGCAGAGCCCCGAGGAGCTCTTCTCGTCGACTCTGATTTGAATCACCCCAACCAAGCTCACCGGAGCCACCAGCGATGATGTGCAAGCCACAGGGGCCCATTGAGATGCAATCTTCGAGCTCGCACCTGCCGGCGAGCGCGTCGACGAGCGTGTAGCTAGTCTGCACCCTCAACATCACGTCGACATTAGCGAGGCCGAGATCTAAGTCGCAGAGCAGCACCCTTCGTCCGCGCCTTGAGAGATCTACAGCGAGGTTCACCGTGACGGTGCTCTTGCCCACGCCGCCTTTGCCGCCGGTCACATACCAGAGCGCGGGGGTCTTCGTTCCGTTAGAGCTCATGATGCCCTCCCGCGAAGGAAGAGGTCAGCGAAGACGTCAGGGCTCGCCCGCACGAGGTCTCGTGCAAGATCGCTGCCGGCGCTGATAAAGCTGACTGCGAGATTCTCTTCCGCGATCGCCTCTAAGACGGCGCCCGGACGAGTGGTCTCATCAAGCTTGGTGACGATGCAGCCTCCGATGGGCAAGACGCTGGCAGCTTCAAAGAGCGCAGCCCAAGCCTCGGCTTGCTGATTAGCGCTCAGCACGAGTTGGACATCGAGGATCGCTCCCTTGGAGCTCAGCTCCTCAGCGAGCAAGCTCAGGCGCTTGATGTCATCTTCGATGTGCCCGCTCGTATCGAGCAGCACAGCCTCCAATTCGGGGGCTCCTATTTTTTCTGCAGTGAGCTCGTCCAGAGGTCCAAAGCACGTGACACCTGTCCCAAGCAGCTCTCCATACGCCATGAGCGGCGTCATCGCTCCGGGGCGTTCATCAGTGAGCGCGGCGACTCCGATTTGGCGGCCAGCGCGAACGAAGCGAGCGCCGAGCTTGGCGAGGCTCAAGGTTTTACCCGTACCAGAGCTGCCAAGGAGCGCTAAAACGCGCGTCGTCCCCTGCATCTTCGGCAAGTGTGAGACCTCTAAGCGAGCGCCGAGCACTTCCGCGGCCGCATCCAGGGGATGCCGACCTTGAAGCGCGCTAGCTTCTCTAGCTGCGACAGCGGCGAAGCCAGGAGTGCAGCCGTTTGAGAGCAAGCGCTCCTCCATCTCCGAGGGGCGAGCATCGACTGTCACGTCTTCTTCGCAGGTGATATCTCGAAAGAGCTCGTCAGCGCGACGGCGCATCCTCTCAAGCTCTGTACGGCTCACGGGTGCGGTCGTCGTGACGGCTAAGGCGACGCCACCTTCCGTCTCGCTCTGACCTAAGACGACAGCGTTAGAGCCGTGCATCTTTTGCGCACGCTCCAGCGCCTCATGCATGTCCTTACCTGTAATTTTGTGAACTTTCATATTTATGACTCCATCTTGACTACGGCTGCGGTCTCAACTGAGCGCGCAGCGACTACTTCGCTATAAGAAAGGACCGCGACCTTTGGCATGGACGCGCG
>JAPKBY010000253.1 GCA_028823185.1 Planctomycetota bacterium | reverse complement strand
ACGAGCGGACTCGAAGAGTTCGCGAAGGAGCTCTATCAGGCAGGCCTCTTGCATGAGCCCAAAGAGATGAGAAACCCGCCGTCGTCAATCGCGACGGTAGACCCTGAACTACAGAAGATTTAATCATGACACCTAGCGATCCCGAGACCGGACCCGAGAAGAACAAAGGCGAAGAGGATGAGAGCGCGGCGGCAGAGAAGAAGCTGCAGCAGATCGCGCTGGAGCTAGCTAATAAGAAGCTAGAGATCCGCAAGGTCGATGAGCGCATCGCTCCGAGCGAGACGAACGTCTTCGATAAATAGTCTCGCAGGAGACGCGTCCGCTCACTCTGAAGAGCGGTCACTCTCTGAAGAGAGAGCAGATACAAAGACGCCAGGACCGCAGGGTCCTGGCGTCTTTATTTGCGTCGACTCAGCGAAGAGCCGCGCAGCTATTGGCTGTCTTCGTTCAGGGGGTGAAGGTCAACTCGACTCCGTTGGAGAGGTTGAACTGAGCACCACAAGGCGATGTGTTGGGATCGCGATACCAGGTCTGGTAGCGCTTCGTGTCACCTGCAGCGACACCACCTTTCACGATGAGGTTCGCGTTCGTCTGGGAGCTTCCAGCCGTGTCAGCGAAGCGCACCTGGAGCCGGATGACTCCGCCACCGGCGCAGCGCAAGCCGTCACCGAAGGGGTTGCCTTGGCCGCCATTGACCGCGTTGTTGCCCTGGAAGTAGAGGCCGGGCTGGCTCGGGATCAGGTTCGCGGCGATGAGTCCGAAGTCTGCAGCGCTGACGCTGTTGGAGCCAAGGGATGACAAGAGGGCGCCTGAGCCTGAGCCGTTGGCGCAGCCCTCTCCGATCCCGCCGGGGTTTCCGCAGGGGCAGGTGGTGGCTGAGCCATCACCTGAGCAGAAGTTAGCGCCTGAGGCACACTCGTCAGGGACGCCGTCGCCGTCGATGTCAGCGCTAGAGCCGCTGGATAGGTCGAGCTCGTCAGAGACACCGTTCCCGTTGCAGTCCGTCGCGAGACCGACATACATCAGGACGTTGTAGTCCTCATCAGGGCTGGCCGGGTCAGTCGTATAGGAGACGAACTGTCCGTCGTCGTTCACGTCGTAGAGGATGTTGACAGAGATCACGAGACCCCCGAGTCCATCCACTGAGCCGGACGCCAAGGTCGCAGGATCTTGTCCATTGTGCGCTCCACCAGAGATGTTGCCGCTGAAGGCAGCGCCTGAGTCGATGGAGTTCGTGTCAGCCAGCTTGATGAAGCGGATCTGATAGTCGTGCGTTGAGTTGTTCCCGTGGAAGACGTCTCCGGAGCGGAAGACGAGCTCGAGCTCGTAGCTGAAGTTCACCTCGTCGTACTCGGCGCGCAGGAGAGCCACGCCATAGTCGGGTGCTCCAGCGGCGTCGAAGGTCTGGATCGCGCTGACGAAGTAGATGTTGCCCAGCGAGTCCATCATCGGTGAGGTCATCGAAGGACCGGCGTAGGAAGCGAAGGTCCCTAGCGAGACCATGTTGCCGATCGTGGTTCCAGAGGAGTCGCTGATGGCTTTGCCTGTGGCGTTGGCGCAGTAGCCGGCGATGGTCCAGGCCTCGTTGCCTGCAGCGTCCAGGCGGCAGACCGCGAGGAGGTTGTTGCCGTCATCGTTCGATGTGTACTGCGGGTGGATGGCGAAGGCTGAGGCTAGGAGGTTTCCTTGGCCGTCAGATCCGACGGCGACCTGTCCGTTGCCGCCGCGATAAGCCACTTGGCTAGCGAAGTTGCCGAAGCTGAGTGTTCCTGTACCGAGAGCGTTCGAGGCCCAGCCGTCAGAGTTGTCTGTGATCACTGCCGGGAGCGCGAAGTTGACCGAAGGGATCGCTGCGCCTGCGGCGTCTAGGCCCCAGAGAGCCATGGAGTCAGGGATTCCGTTCTGGCCTAAGATCGCGCCTGTGCCGTTGACGCTGCCAGGGAAGTGGTTCGGGAAGTTAGCGAGAGAGTGAGAGACGTTGCCTCTCTGGTCGCTGGAGGCGCCGAGGTGCGTGTTCTGGGTGGACATGCTCGTGCCAGCTCCGTAGCGGTACTCCGAGTTGAAGTTGCTGCCGATGACGATCGGTCCAGCTCCTGTGAGAGAGCCAGGGATCAGAGTGCAAGTGTTGTGCGTGGTTCCAGACCCTGCGAGGTGCCAGGTGGTCGAGCCTGTGTCTAAGCCGCCAGTGCTCGAGATGATGTTGAGGTTGCCGTTCGAGCGCTGGAGGCTGTTAACTCCGAAGTAGTTGTTGCCTAGGATCTCGGAGTAGCTGTTGCAGGGGCCCGCTGAGTAGCCGTCGGCCCGGAAGGCGACGTATCCGCTGGCGTCGACGCCTCCGGTTCCATACTGCGAGAGGTTGCAGTTCCAGTCGTCGCCGTTAACTGCGGCTGTGACGCGGCTCACATAGAGGCGGCCGGGTGAGCTCTGCTCATAGTTCACGACGCCTGAGATCATGCGGTTGTATGAGTAGGTTCCGGTCGAGTCACTAGACCACTCTGCGAAGCCGAAGCCGAACTGATTGCCGACCGCGTTTGAAGTGTCGAGCGGTTGCCCGGGGTCTTGTACCTGTGTGTTTGAGTTCACACCTGCGCCGGAGGCGTTCCAGGTGTCGTAGCTGGAGCGGGCGAAGGGCACGCCGATGAGGGTGTCCTTGCTGAAGACCTGGCCGCTCATTTGGGCGTTGTAGTAGGTCGGTGCGGGCGTGTGGTCGTCGCTCGCCTTGGCGATCGGAGCGATCCCGAAGGTGTTGCCCCAAGATGATTGGAAGGTCGCGAGGTCGACGACGAAGTCATTGACCTGCTCGTTCGCATCTAGGGGGTTGAGGGCGTCACCCGGAAAGCCTCCGGTCTTGCTGACAGAGTCTTGAGCTGAGAGGGCGGGGCAGAGGAGGAAGCTGAGCGCGATGAGGGTCCGCATGTTCAATTGTGTGGCTAGAGCCAAGGGAGCCGGGGTCTCGAGGAGACGATGTGTAGGGATTTCTTGTACGGCATCTCTAGAGGATGCACAGCTATAGAATACGTCTAAGAGTAGCCGCTGGGTACCATTCTGGCCGCATGCTCGCCCAATAAAGGGGTAAAAATATTCTATCTTGGTGGGCCACAAAAGGAAAACCCAATTGGCGATGGTCTCCTTGTGGGGCATACTTCCATCTCAGCCTCCTGAGAGGCTTGATCATGTCGTCTGCCGAACCGAAATCTTCTGGGCCTCTGATAGCGATTGCCCTCGCAGTCTCGTTGCTCGCATTCTTCGCGGCCGGGGAGGAAGAGGGGTTCGTTGAGGAGAACTACAACCGCTCCCTAGTGCTCATGGAGCGAGGCCAATTCGACGAGGCGAAGCTCCTCTTGGAGGAGGTCCTCAAGGAGAGCGGAGAGCACCTTGAGGCTCTTCGCGAGCACGCGCGAATGCTCGTGCTGACATCTAGAGGAGAAGGAGATCTCCAGCTGATGCAGGCGATCTCTCAGGTTGATCGCGTTCTCATTCTCGAGCCGAGCGACTGGCGAGCCTTTGAAGTGCTCGGAGATGCTCACTTCGCTCAAGAAAATCCTGTCCCCGCTGTAGCTGCCTACGTGGAGGCCGCCTTTCATGGAGAGAGGATTGAGGAGATGGGGAAGAAGTATCGCGAGGCCGTGGCGATGGCGCGTGAGCACTTCGGTGCTGGAGTTGAGCTCGCTGAGTTTCGATGAGCGCTCAGTGATGTAGCGCTGTGCGCTTGAAACTTAGCGCTCTCAGATGTGATGGACCGGGCCGCTCTTAGCTAGCGCGGCTCTCAAGGTCCT
>JAPKBY010000252.1 GCA_028823185.1 Planctomycetota bacterium | reverse complement strand
GGGAGACCGCCACGCACGGCGAAGCCAACCTCGATCGGCAAGTGCATGATGTCTCGGCCGGCGATGCCCCCGAGATCTACACCTTTCGTGCCCGGCACAACAACGACCTGAACTCCATGAGAGTGCAGTATGGCTGCGTTCTCGATGCTTGACCCTCCCTGCGCAACCAGTCGCTCATCCTTAGAGCGACGGTCTCGCGGCGTGAGGATTGCCATCGTACCCGCGCGTCCGAGCTCGTCAGCGACGACCCACCCTTCACGGCATCCACTAATCACCGGCCTGAAGCCAAACTCCATCGCAAACTTCGCGATGCCTGAGAGGTCGTCCTGATAGTCAGCGGAGAACCTCGCAAAGACCTCGCCCCGCAAGACCTTGACCGTCGTCGAGTCGACGCCCGACTTAGACGGCTCCTTCAGCTCTTTGTCGCCCTTCACTAAGACCTGCCACTCCAGATAGGCGCGCATGTAGTTCGCAGCTACTGAGTACTTCTCACGCAGCGCCCTCTTCGAGGCCGCGCTCCCCCAGGAGGTCGTACTCAAGGTCTTCCCGCCGATCACCACGCCATCAAAGTCAAAGTCTCTGCCAGCGCTAGGCAGATGACGCTTCAACTTCGCCGTTGAAGAGGACTGGCCTGAGGTCGTGATTCCAGCGGCGAGGCCAAGGATCATGTTGGAGTTGAACATGTCGATGGTGTCGCGAAGATCCCCGCTTCCACCAAAGAGCCCTGAAGATGAGATCGCGACCATCCCGGGATAGACACGACCATTGGTCACGTTTGAGGCGTCGAGGATCTCAATTTCATAGTCCCGCTCGTCTACGGGGACGTCTTGATCGAAGTCCAAACCAGGCACATCGAAGTCGTCATATCCGATCGCGACGATCTTCCCGTTCTTCGCGAGCATGCGAGCATCTCTCAAGACCTCACCTTTGCCCGTATGAATGTCGGCACCGATCACGACGAGGTAGCGGTCTTTCTCTTTCGGCTCCTCTTCGTCGAATGATGCGGCGCGCAGCGGGCTAGACAGCGCTGCTCCCAGGAAGAGAGCGAGAGCAAGAGAGGTAACTAGGGGTTGTCGTTTCATCTGAATCATCGGTTCACCTCACCGGTGACGAAGGCGCCCTCCATGAGGACGGCATCGAGTTTCGTGCTTGCGGCGAATGGATCGCCATCGAAGAAGAGAATGTTCGCGTCTTTGCCTTCTTCGAGGCTGCCAACGCGATCGTCGACGCGAAGAACTTGCGCGCCATGAAGAGTGAGCGCGGCCAAAGCCGTCTCGCGATGTAAACCGACCCGAACGAGCTCACCGACGTCGCGCATCCAAGATTCATGGGCGCCCGTTGTGTCTGAGCGCGGCACGAAGGTCACCTTTGCGCCCTCTGCTGCGAACTCTGCCGCCATGCTCCGGCTGCGGAGCGTGCCGGGGTGAAGGCTGAGGACCGGGGTCATCACCAGGTGCTTATTGGTGAGGCCAACAGCCGCCTTGACGTGATAGAGGTCTGACTCGCGGGTGATCGGAACGTGCAGAGCCCAGGGGATCTCCTCCTCCCCGAGAGCGTCTAAGAAGTGGAGATAATCGGAGGCCTTGCTGATCCCGACGAGAGCGGAGAGCTCACCTGAGCGCAGGCCCATGAATGCCTCTGCCGCAGGGTTGGGGACTGTAGGAACGTAAGGCTTCTTGAGCTCTTCCTTCGCCTCGTCCGCCTTCTCCTTGTCGTCTTTATCCTTCGCGGTCTTCTCGAGCTTCTCGCGCTCCTTGTCCCACTTTTCGCGGGCCTTGGCCTCTTTCTCGAGGTATTCATCCGCCTCTTCAAAGCCCTTTGAGAGGGTCTTCTTTGAGTTCGAATCGCTCCTCATCATGGCCTTCAGATAGGTGTCTTCCTTGAGGATGCGCGCGTCCCCTGAACCCCAGGTCTTGATCGCAAGTCCTTGGCCAGGGATCCCGCTCCCCGCGGGGTAGAGCCCCAAGGTGCCGACACCGGCGTCTCTTAGCGCCGTATGTCCAGCCGAGGTGTAGAGCTCCTTGGAGACCTTGCGCTGCGGGTTCAACCCGCTCGGACCGCGTCCGCTCAGACCTAACCTTGAATAGCAATTCACCAAGGCCGGCGTGGCGATCCAGCCCGGATCTTTGTCGATCACGGGGATGCCCGCTGCGATCGCGAGGTCCTCCCCGATCATCACGATCTTCCCATCATCGATAAGGATGACAGCGTGTTCGATCGTGCCGTGGGAAGCGGTCTCAGCGCGCTCGACTTGAACAGCGAAGAGGTCGCCTGCTTGGGCGATGGGTTGCATGGCCAAGAGGCCTACAAACAAGAGCAGTTGGTTGGTTCGTTTCATCATGGTTCGTCTCTTTCGGGAGGCTGAGCGCTAGAAGAAGGCTCGCGTCTCATCCCGGTCATATTGCAGTTCGCCTTCAATCCACACGCGCATGACGCGAGTGCGGGGATCTAGCGGGTCTCCGTCGTAGAGCACGATGTCAGCATCCTTGCCGACCTCGAGGCTCCCGACACGATCGTCGAGCCCGAAGGCTTTAGCTGGGTGAATGGTCAGCGCACGCAGCATTTGATAAGGGCTGCCACCTAAGCGTGCGGTCATCGATCCCTGCAGGAAGAACTCCTCCTGAGGAATCACAGAAGAGTCTGTGTTGAGAGAGAAGAGCGGCACGCCAGCAGCTACATATTCAGCGCCGCTTCCGTTGATGCGCCCGTTGCGGCTCGAGAACCAATCCATTGTCCTCGGACCGTGGTTCACAGGGACACCCCACTCAGCGATGACGCTAGCCACCTTCCAGCCATCAAAGCTGCCGTGGCTTATCACGCAGTGCGTGTTGTACTTGCGACTCCACATGCGCGCGGTGTTCACGACACCCTCTGATCCGGCGGTGTGTATAAGCACAGGGAGCTCGCCAGCCATCACCTTTTCAAGGTTCTCTAAGGCTGGGTCCCTGCGGCCTTCACGGCGAGAAGCGAGCGCCTTATCCGCTACGTCTTCAAGCGTCCAGCCCATAGAGGCTCGGCAATTCCCCCACCCCTCAGTGCCCGCGCGACGCGCTGGGTTCGAATCTTGAGCGACCTTCAGACCGCCGACGCGTTTCCATACGACCTCTTCAAAGCTACCGGAGGTCTTAGTCTTATAGAGGACTCCAAAGCCTGACATGTTCGTCCCTGACCCCGGAATTCCCAGGAGGCAGGTGACCCCTGCGGCGCACGCGAGCTTGCCCAAGCGGTTCGCTGGACGCAGCGCTGCTTGCGCGCGCAGCTCCGGGTTCACCGAGTGCACCATGTCATTGGTGTCACCCCAACCGCCAGAGTGAATGTGCGTGTGGAGGTCGACCATTCCAGGCATCGCCCACATCTCGTCCTCTGTGCGCAGCTCCCAGCCCTCAGGGACTTCCCGAACGGCGCCGACATAGCTCAACTCGCCGTCCTCGACCCAGATCATTCCAGGCGCATGGATGCTGTCTGAGTCATCCATCGACATCACCTTGCCGCAATGGATGGCGAGCCCATCTCCGCAAGGGAGGGCGAGCCCGAGGGAGAGCATGAGCGAGAGAGCTACCATCGTCGAACAGCCTCTCTGTCGCTCCCATAAGAGCCTCGAACATCTGACGCGAGCACTCCATCAATCCAGACCATCTCTACTGCTGAGCGAGGGTCTGAAGGGTCACCGGTCACGACGAGCAGGTCGGCGTCCTTTCCTGCCATGAGCGATCCTACGCGATGATCAATAGCAGCGACTTGAGCGGGAACGATCGTCACTCCACGCACTGCATCAAATTCTGAGTTGTCGAATCCATAACG
>JAPKBY010000251.1 GCA_028823185.1 Planctomycetota bacterium | reverse complement strand
CGAGCTCGGCTGACCAGCCTAAGGCCAAGATGTCATTACGCATGGAGAGCCCCAAGCGTTCGACACATGTCTCCCAGAGCGCTGCCCGCGAGAGATCGCCCGACTTCGCGAAGCGCTCACGGCCAAAGCGCGCGAGCTCAGGGTTTGCTGGACCACGCGAGAGGAGCTCCAAGGCTCGAATGAACCCCTCTGTCTGATCTTCAATTTTCACAGAGATCCACCAGGTCAGCTGCTCTTCGAGCGCGACCGCGCCAAGAGAGAGCAAGCCGGCCGTCGCGCGCAGCTGCACGTGTACATCGCCGTCGAGCGCGAGATCCAAGAGCACAAAGCGCGCCTTCGCTGCGCGATCTTCCGCGACAGAGAGAGACTCCCCGTGACTCCACACCCGCAAGAGCGGGTCGCACTCTCCGAACAAGGTGGTGGACAGCTCCAGCCTGACCTCTGGCAAGAGATCTCTTGCGAGCTCTTCAGCCACTCCGTCGGGGAGCCCGCGGCCTAAGCGGCGCGCTGCTGCGATCGCTAAGGCCCTAACGTTTGAATGCTTGTCGCCGAGTGACTCCATGACGAAGCCTGCTGCGCGCTCGTCGAGTGAAGCTGGGTCCGCCCTCCTCGCTGCATCTAGAAGAATGCAGCGCTCCTCCCAATCGAGCTCTTTGATCTCATCAGGCCACGCCTCTTGTCCCAGGGCGAGCGATCGCACCCTCCACTCGCGGGTGACCTCAGCTGAGACCTCCGCGTCCTGTTGAGCGAGGGCCCCTGAGACGACAAGCAATGCGCTGAGCAAGATCACTGCGAGGCCTCCGCTGCATGAGCCGCCGAGAGGTGCGCGAGCTGAGCTGCCCCGAGCGCCTCCACGAGATCACTCGCGATGACAGCGCGCTCTCCGAGAGCTGCAGCTGCAAGATCACCAGCGAGACCGTGGACGTAGACAGCAGCGCGCGCTGCCCGCAAGGCATCGAACTCATCTGATCCGCTCTTGAGAGATGAAGCGAGGTAAGCAGCACAGATCCCAGCCAAGACGTCACCGCTGCCAGCGGTCGCCATCCCAGCGTTTCCGGTCTCGTTGACTTCGACTCGCTCACCATCTGTGACAACCGTCCCTCGCCCCTTCAGGCAGACGATCGCTTCCGCTCTCCGCGCGAGCTCCATCGCTGCATCACGCCTCGCCGATGGATCGGACGAGATCTCTCTCCCTAACAGCCTCGACGCCTCTCCTGAATGCGGCGTAAGGACGAGCTGAGCGCGCGCGCCTGCCAAGATCTCTGGCTCTTGCCCCAGCACGCTCAAGGCGTCAGCGTCCAAGACGATCTGACCTGCATAGCTCTCGAGGAGATCTTCTACGAGCGCACGGATTGCAGCATTCACACCGAGGCCAGGACCGACAACGATCGCGTCATCAGAGCGTCCGGCCAAGTGAGCGCTGAGCTTCTGATCGCCGAGCTCTAAATAGGTCGCCTCCGGGAGCGCCGCTGGGAGCGTCCTCATCAGGGCAGGCGTCTGGCAAGCGATCGTGAGAAGTCCTGCACCAGCGCGCAGCGCACCACGCCCTGCGAGCGCAGCGGCTCCAGGCATCGTCGCGCTCCCCGCCACGAGGAGTACGCGGCCCGCATCTCCCTTGTGTGCGTTCATGGAGAGCGCCGGCGGTGCCATCGGGACCTTCAAAGCATCACCTCTGTCTTCCCCACGCTCAGCCCCGCGTAGTTCTTGATCTCTTGTCCTCTCCAAGAGGTCAAGGCTCGTCCCTCTGGTTCACTCAAGAACTCAAAACGAATCAAAAGCTCGACCACGATCGCGTGTAATCCTCGCCGTCCGCCGTCTTCAACCTTCAAAGCCAAGGCCCGGCCAGTGGACCTGTCACCGAGCGCATATACACCCTCAGCGCCGATCTTCGGAAAGATCCGGCCAGCCGTAACGCGACTCAACTCTGTGCAGAGGCGCCCCCTGCTCCCAGCGATGAGGATTGGATGTTTAGCGACCGCTGCCGTCATCTCTTCACAAGCAGCTCGACGAATGGAGGAGAGCCCGCTCGGATCCACGATCCGCGCGAAGGCTTGGGCGAGCCCCCTCAAGGGCAACCTATAGGTGGGCGCGCTGCAGCCATCGATACCACCAGAGAGCGACGCGGGCTCCAGGTCACACATCTCAGCGATGGATGATCTCACGAGAGATTGAACCACTCCGTCCGGCTTCAAATACTCCTCTGTCGGCACCCCCAGATGACGAGAGAGCGCTAAGAAGCCTGCGTGCTTACCAGAGCAGTTGTTATGCAAAGAGGTCGGCTGCACCTCTTCGCTAGCCAAGATCGCCCTCACCTCCTTGTCACCTGGATCATGCGGACCACATTGAAGGTCATCTACAGAGAGGTCCAGGCGCGAGAGGAGGCCGCCCACCGTCCCCGTATGGCAAGCCTCGGCGTTGTGCGAGGCGAGCGCCAAGCAGAGCTCTTCTTCGCTGAAGTCGAGCGCGCTCGCAGCGCCCTCTTCGATGAGCGGCAAGGCCTGCAGTGATTTGATGCAGGAGCGCACGAAGGTGAGATGCTCGACCTCCCCGCTGCTCTCCATCACGGCTCCGCTAGAGTCGACCAAACACCACGCCCCGCGATGCTGTGATTCCACGAACCCGCCACGCCAGAGGCGCACGAGGACGGGGTTCTCAGGCAGCGCTTCTGAGCCGCTCGATGAATGAGGGTGATTCATGTGCATAGACAAGGCCTACTCTAAGTTCATTCTAGTCTGCTAAACGGCACCTAGGGCCACTAGAAGACCATCCCCGTCAACTTCTCCGGGTAGTGCAGTGAAGACTCCGCAGGCATGTTCAATAGATGCCGAGAGCTAGGGAATTTTTTCCATGTAGACTCCCCTCTCGGTTCCACGATGCAATCTAAGACTCCCTCTCACATAGACCGTTGGGTCTGGTGGCTCTTCCCGCTCCTCGTCTTTGGCGCCGTCGCCTTCACCTTCGGCCTGATGAGTTACATCGGACCAAGCCTCCCATTCATCCTCTTGGGTGTGGTGCTAGCCTTAGGATTCGTATGGATTCTGGCCTCTTCGATCAGCCCGGCAAAAGCTGACCGCACCTGCCCCGAATGCGACGAAGAGGCGCTCGAACGTCTCGACCCAGACACCACTCGTGGAGTAATCTGCTCTAGCTGTGGGCACATCGACCGCGAGGTGAGCGCCTGGTATCTCGCTGAAGAGGAGACCACTTTGGAAAAGATCGTCCTCTCCGAACGCGCACAGAAAAAAGAAGGCCGACCTCAAGAGCGCCCTCTGGATAACACACCAAACACCTAGAGCTCAGAATGACCGAGAAGAAAGAAGACGAACGATTCATTGAGATGCAGCTGCGTCGAATCGTAATCAGGGAGAACTCTGAGCAGCAGTACATCTATCTCGTCGAGAAAGATGGCGCGCGCTCGTTCCCTATCGTGATTGGAACTTCCGAGGCCTTCGAGATCCGGCGCGTCGTCTGTGGAGTGCAGACTGAGCGCCCACTAACACACCAGCTCGCGCACGACCTGATAAAAGGTCTTGGCGGGACCTTGGTCGGAGTGAACATCGTGGATCTGAAGAACAACACCTTCTACGCCAAGCTCTTGGTAGAGCAAGACGGAGACAGCGACATAAGGGTCATAGACACGAGGCCTTCTGACGCGGTCGCTCTCGCGATGCGTGCGGAATGTCCGCTGCGTGTAGCTGAATCTGTCCTCGCTGAGGCGCGCAATGACGCTGGACAAGATGACATCAGCGGCGAACTCCTCGCCGAGGATCCCAGCCAAAACGACGACGACGCTAGCAAGCCTGAG
>JAPKBY010000250.1 GCA_028823185.1 Planctomycetota bacterium | reverse complement strand
ATGCTGCCGCGGATCACGGTCGCGTCGACCATCTCGTCGATGAAGTATTTGTTCCTCACCGTGTGGTAGAGCTCACCGAAGCCGTCAGCGATGCGCTGCGGGTTCACCTTCTTGGCCCCATAGATCCACCAAGCACCGAAGATGCCTAGGCCGGCGACGAAGAGCGAGACGATCAGCGCCCAAGTGTGCGCTGCGTGCTCAGCGTGTTCGATCATCCCAGCTGTGATGCGAGGCCCGTAGCCGTTCATCAATTGAATGCCGGGGAACATCTTCTCGGGAGAGACGAGCTGAACGAACCACGGCGCGCTGTGCGCCAGGATGTCGAAGTCTGCGAGCCAGAACTTGCCGCCCAAGAAGCCGAGGCTCGCGAGACACAAGAGCGACACGGTCATCGGCCAGGGAGACTCTACCGGCAGCGGTCCCGCGTGACCGGTGGCGATCCCGCCGTCCTCAGCATGGACAACATGATGATCATCATGACCGTGGTCGTCATGGCCGTCGTGGCCGTCGTGACCGTGACCGTGACCGGCAGCCACCTCTCCGCGGTACTCACCGCCGAAGGTCATGAACATCATCCGGAACATATAGAAGGCGGTCAGCGCTGCCGCGACGGGCAAGGCAAAGCAGGCGAAGGCCTGCGCGCCGGAGAATTCCAAGCTGGTCTTCATGAAGGCCGCTTGAATGATGCGGTCCTTCGAGTAGAAGCCACTGAACATCGGTATCCCCGCGATCGCGAGGGTGGAGATGCTCATGGCGAGGAAGGTCAGCGGCATGAGTTTTCTGAGCCCGCCCATCTTGCGCATGTCTTGCTCGTGGTGGCAGCCATGAATGACTGAGCCAGCCGAGAGGAAGAGGCAAGATTTGAAGAAGGCGTGCGTCACCATGTGGAATAGACCTGCGACGAGCCCCATTCCACCGGTGCCGATCGCGCACACCATGAAACCGAGCTGGCTGATCGTTGACCAAGCGAGCACCGCCTTCAGGTCAAAGGACGTCACTCCGATCGTCGCGGCAAAGAGCGCGGTGACCGCTCCTGTCGCCGTAACGACGGCGAGCACATCCGGGGAGAGGATTGGGAAGGTGCGTCCTAAGAGGAAGACGCCAGCCGCGACCATCGTCGCGGCGTGAATCATTGCCGAGACCGGCGTGGGGCCAGCCATCGCGTCAGGCAGCCATATGTGCAGCGGGAACTGCGCGCTCTTACCGACGGTTCCACCAAAGATGAAGAGTCCTGCGACCGTCATCCAGCTAGACCACTCGCCACCATTTCGAGCGACCTCTCCATTCGTCAGCCGCCAAAGCTCTACGAACTCGAAGGTGTGGTAGTGCTGCCAGAACATCATCATTCCGATGAGCAAGCAGCAGTCCCCCACCCGCGTCGTGAGGAAGGCCTTCTTCGAAGCCCACGTCGCCCAGCGGTGGAAGTAAGGCGTGCTGGGGTCATGCGCGAAGTGGCCGATGAGCAGATAGCTCATGAGCCCCATGATCTCCCAGAAGATGAAGAGGAAGAGGATGTTGTCTGAGAGCACCAAGCCGAGCATCGCGACCGTGAAGAGGCTGATGTTCGCGAAGAAGATGTGATAGCGCTTATCACCCTTCATGTAGCCCGTTGAGAACAGGTGCACGAAGAAGCTGACGACTCCAACGACCGCGAGCATTGCGGCGCCCAAGCCGTCATAGAGCAGACCGGCCGTCATGTTGAGCGGGTCGCCCGGCAGCTTCTCAGACTGGTAGAACCAGGAGAAGGCCATGCCAGAGTTCTTCGACATGTGGAAGAAGGGCTCCTCGGAGCTGAAGCCATGGCTGATGGCTTTGGCCGCCATGAAGACGGTGATGCACATCGAAGTGAACATGCCCGCTGTTAGCAGCCAGTCACCTTTCCTGGGCAAGAAGCGCCCAAAGAAGATCTGCACGACATAACCCAAGAGGGGGATCAAGGGCACCGCGAGGAGCAGCTTGAAGTCGGCCTGGGGATCGAACTGGAGGATGTCCATCAGTGTAAAGGTGCGGGGATCAGTCCCTCATGAGGTCGACATCGCTGGGCTTGATCGACTCAAAGAGGTGGTAGACGTTAAGGACGATCCCGAGCGCCACGGCGGCCTCGGCAGCGGCGAGGATGATCACGAAGATGGCGAACATGCGGCCATCCATCGCGTCACCATTGAATCGATTGAAGGCGACGAAGTTGATGTTGGCTGCGTTCAGGATCATCTCGATCCCCATCAGCACATAGATCATGTTGCGGCGCGTGATGATGCAGACGATGCCAATTCCAAAGAGGATGGCTGAGACTGCGATGAAGGCTCCGAGACCCATCATGCACCTCCTTCGGCGCGAGGATCGTTGAGGTCGCTCGCTTTGCGGCGCGCGATGTAAACCGCGGCGACGAGCGCAGCGGTGAGGATCATGGCAGCCAACTCGAAGGCCACGACATAGCCGTCGGGATCGAGGAAGGCGATTCCGATCTCATCGACCTTAGTGGTGGGCTCAGGCAGCTCTCCTGAGGTCGCCCAAGTGACGGTGCTTGAGACCTTGGCGCCGACCCAAGCGACCGCGCCCATCATGAGCACGATCCCTGTCAGGACGCGAGAGAGCTTGCGCTCCGTGGGGTCCGGGGGAGAGAGCATCACGCCGAAGAGGATCAGCGCGAGGATGCCGCCGACATAGATCAATATCTGAGCGACAGCGAGGAAGTCTGCCCCTAGCAACAAGAACAGTCCCGCGACGCCAGAGAAGGTAGCCATGAGGCTGAAGGCGCTTCGAACAACGGAGCGCTCCCAAACACACACCAGGCTGCCGCCAATGGTCAGAGCTGCGAAGAACCCAAATGCGACGCCGCTAGCACCCGCGCTCGAGGCACCCCAGCCCAAGAGGCCGAGCGTCCCGATCGCGAGTAGCGTGTAGAAAGCGCGTTGCGCATTATCCATCAGCCCTCGCCTCCTTCATTGCCAGCGGCCTCTGCGGCTGCGGCCGCCTTGAGAGCTTTGACGGCCTCTTTCTCTGCCTTCTTGATGTCGGCCTCGCGCTTGCGAATCCGAGCTTCACGGGACATGCCCCGATAGGAGAGGAGGTCGTGGTTGAACTCAGAGCGGTCATAAGAGACGAAGGCGAACTCAGTCCCCATGTGAATGCAGTCTTTGGGACAGGGGTAAACGCAGAGCTCGCAGAACATGCACTTCTGATAGTCGAGCGTGAACAAGACCCACTCGAGCTCTTTGCCGTGGCGTATCGCGTCCATCTCGATGCAGTCGATCGGGCAAGCGCGCGCGCAGGCGAGGCAGTTGATGCACTTCTCCTGCTCGAGGTAGTGAATGCCTCGGTAGCGGTCCGGGATCGGGAGCCGCTCGTCGGGATATTGAACCGTGATGGGCTTCTGCATCAGGTACTTCCCTGTGACCTTCATCCCAGCGTAGGTCGTATAGAGAGAGTCCCAGATGTTCTGGAAGTAATCGCGTGCTGTTGTGGGTGCGCTCATAGTGAATCTCAGGCGAAGATCGTCTCCCAAATGGCTGCGCCCAAGACGCAGACCAGCGCGAGCGGTGTGAGGTATTTGTAGCCCATGCTCATGACTTGGTCGATTCGCATTCGGGGCAGCGTCCAACGCAGCCACATCATCACGAACACGCCGATAAAGCTCTTCACGAGGATCGTCCCTGCGCAGACCAGCTGGTAGAGCACGCCATCAACGGCACCCTCCGGGAACATCGCAGTCAGCGGGCTGTGGTAGCCGCCAAAGAAGAAGATCACGCCGACGGCCGACATCAGGAACATCGCCGCGTACTCCTCCATGAAGAAGAAGGACCAGCGGA
>JAPKBY010000249.1 GCA_028823185.1 Planctomycetota bacterium | reverse complement strand
GCTCCCAGCTCGGAAGGTCACGCTGAGAGAGCTGGTGCTCCAAGTCCCGAGGTGATTCTTAGCGGGCAGGTCCAACGCGATCGGACGCGGCGCAGGGGCTGGAAGGAGCCGAATGAGAGGGGAGGCGAGCAGGAGCAGGCGCTCTGGTGTGGTGAGGATGCGCCGGTCGCTCGCGCTCGAGTAGAGCATGGTGGCGCGGCTCCCGAGGTAGCCGCTGATGTTGACCATGATGGATGCACCTTCACGGAGCGCTCCTGTCTGGCCGAGGAGGCAGAGCTCGCGTGGGTCGCCGGGTGAGCTTGTGATTGAGGAGCCCGAAGAGGGGGAGCCATCTTCTCCGCCGCCGCACCAGACGCAGCCGCCGCTGCCCCAAGCTCCTTGACCTGCGAAGAGATTGCAGCCGATCAGATCTGCAGTTGAGGATCCGGTAGACCTCAGCCCGTTGCCGCCATCACCGCCCCAGCCGAAGTCGAAGCTCGTTCCGCCGCCATCGCCGCCGCTGAAGTCGCTCGAGTGCGCGATGAGCCGTGAGCCCGAGCTGAGGTGAGCGCCGTCTCCGCCGCAGCCGCCGTCGTAGAGGGTCGAGTGGTGCCCGTCGCTGGCGATCACCTCGGAGGCAAAGACTGAGACGAGGGATTGGACGATATGGAGTCCATCACCTCCGGCGAAGCGGGTGCTTGAGTTGTCTCCGTATGCGCCTGAGTCGACGCTCCCTCTGAGTGTGCATTCTGTGAAGCTGACATCGAGGCAGCTCTCTACGTGTGCGCCAGCCCAACCGTTCTCCCCCGAGGTGTTGTTGGAGTCTCCTGCCTCAAGGCTGGAGTGTTGGACGCGGATCGAACCAGAGCAGTTGACGAACCAGGCTCCGCGAGAGGCAGAGGGTGAGGTCGAGCTCGCGCCCACTGCGTTGAGGCCGTCGATGACGAGCGTCTTGCCAGCGCTGAGATCCCGCACCCGGACGGTGCCTGTGCTGACGGCGCCGCCGTCTGCGATGATCGAGATGTCTAGGTCATCCACGACAAAGGAGGGATAGCTGCCCGGTCGGACGAGGATGAGGTCTTCATCTGCAGCGTTGTTCAGCGCTTGCTGAATCGTCGGATAGTCCCCGGCTCCGCTCGAATCCACGATGTGAACATCGCCTGCGATGGTTGGAGTGGCTGTAGCTAGGAGGAGAGCTAGAGAGAGGGACATATTTCTGTTGGGCATTTTGAGAGTCGCTGTTGCGCGAGGTCTCTAACTAGCTAGCACATGCGGATGGTCCTCCACAGGTGCGCTCGGCCATTTTCGAGCTTAGCAGGGAAACGAGCTTTTGCTCATTCCGCCAGCGAGGAGCTCTCTATGGGCCCTCTGAGGCATTCTGGAACGCTCACTACCAGAGAAATCGGAGCCCGAAGAGCAGCGCTCCGTTTGACTCAGGGCGGTCGCTTAGATCTGAACTGACCGGGAGCGCGAGGGAGATCTCAGCAGCGTAGCTCGGCGCCTCGTAGAGGAGGCCCGCAGCGAGGGAGAGCTCGTTATCACCGCCTTCATCCAAGGCGGCGATGGTCTCGATGGTGAGGTAAGTCGCTGCCTCCAGAGTGTCTGAGTAAGTTTCGGGTGCGAGTCGCCAGAGGAAGGCGCCCGCATATCGCAAGCTCACATCACCGGTCTCTCCGGGGTAGAGGGCTCGCTCATAGCGCTCACCTTCGCCACGAAGAGCGAGAGATGAGCCGAGGCCCATCCTCCCTGTGATCTTCATCCAAGCGAGCTCGGCGAAGGGGACAGGCTCGTCAGCGGTGAAGCGGTCTCCCCCTGTGGGGAGCGTGGCGCCGAGGCTGAGGCTCGCGCGGATGGTGTCTACCGGGCCGGGGTTCTCTTGATGGAAGCGCCACTTCCAGCCGATCGACACGTCCCCTAGATCGGGGCCGTGGTGGCGGCCGACGCCTCGTAAGGGTGCGTCGAGGAAGACCGCTCGCTCGCCATCGAGTCCATATGAGAGTCGTGAAGAGAGCGCCCTGGAGTGACGTCTGTCTCCAGGGGGGCTCTCGTGCCGGCCCAAGAGCGCAGTCTCACGAAGGACCCAGTGCCCCTCCGAAGGGAGCGTCGGCGCTGTCGTCCACGTAGCCTGTTGAGCTGGGAGGATCCCGCTCAAGAGGATCAGCGCAGCGACACCTTGAAGGGTACGAGACATGCTTAGCCCTCAGAGCTCGGGCCTTTTTGCACCTGAGGCTCGCTGTCTTCTTCTTCGAGTGCATTCAGTTTCTTCGGGGGCACCGTGAAGCCAGCCTTCTCGATGGCTTCAACCATTTCGGCACGAGTCGGGACCTTGCCCGGCTCCGCTTGAACGGTCACGAAGCCCTGGCTCATGTTGACCTCGATCGTCTCGACACCTCCGAGCTGTTCGAGTTGAAGGGTGATGTTGTTGGCACACTTGGGGCAGGACATGCCGAAGACGGGGAGTCCTATTTGGTGGTCATCTTTGAACTCGGCGAGGGTCGTCGCGTCGCTGGATGAAGTGCTCTGGCAGGCGAGTGAGAAGAGAGGTAGGAGCAGCGCGAAGGCTGCGAGCATGTTGGTGAGTTTCATTTTGAGTGGTGGTGAGAAGAGAGACGGATTGGTAACGGCATGCGCCAGCATGGGCGCGGCCACGAGGCCCGTCGCTTTTACAATCGCCAGCTCTCGAGCTTCGCACAGCGCCTGGTGCTCGAGCTCGGTGGGGGGGGCATTGGGGGTGGCAGTGGCCTCACGCCGAGGAGCTCTGCAGTGGGCTCCCCCGCTCTGAGGCAGAAGGCAAGTGAGTTGATCGAGTGCTCGACTTCTAAGAGGCGCTGAGCGCTCTCTGTTGTGCCTTCGGAGGAGAGGTTCGGTAGCGCTCCGAAGAGCTCGCAGGTGCAGTCCCTTTCTTTCGCCCCGGTGCCCTCCCGCGGCGTCTCGGGAAGCTCGGCTCCGCCGCTACAGCAGGAGGGGACAGATGCCGTAGCGTGCGCGCCACAGCATCCGCTCTCTTGGAAGCCTAGCTTGCAGAGCGCGAGGGAGGCGCCGGCGCTCTGGAGGATCAGCACCAGCGAGACGAAGAGCGTTAGGGACCACTTCTTGGAGTTATTGAGCAGCTTCAGCACGAGTTAAATCATACGGCTATGCGAACGTGGGTGTGAGCGCAGGTGTCCCAGTGGGCTCAGAACGGCGCTCTCGTCCCTAAAGAAACTCCATCTCGCCGTTAGGGAGCAGATATACGATCAGCATTCTTCCGCCGGTCACCTCGGGGATGTGACGGGAGCCTGGGGCGAGCACATGCCAGCCTCGCTTCGTCCCTTCGAACTCAGGTTCGCCTTCGAGAGGAACGCAGAAGCTCGCCTCGCCGGTCGGGTGAACGTGCAGAGGCCCGGCGCCGTTCATGTGCACGACATCTAATGAGAAGCCGAGCGTCTCCTCAGTGGCTTTTGAGACGCGGCCCCACTCGACGGGGAGCTCGCCACGGTTCGCGACTTCTCCCTTGGAGTGCAAGGCCTTGAATCCCTCGACGAAGGCTTGGCCTTCTTCGCTCTCATAGCTGAGGCGCTGATTGAGCTCTTTGGTGGCTCCTTCAGAGGCGAAATCTAGGTCTTGTGCGGCGCGACAGAGCGGGAGGAAGAGATCGATCATTTGGTGAACTCAGTCATAGTGAAGACGTAAGAGGTGAAGGATGGAGTCTCGTGGGAATCCATCTTGTGTGCGCAGCGGGATCGCTTGTGACTCGAGCCGTACTCCATAGGCAGCCTTTAGTTTGTCGGCGACTTTTTGGATGTAGGCCTCGCCAGGGAAGGGGGTCAAGAGCCAGTTCGGTGCAGGATCATTAGG
>JAPKBY010000248.1 GCA_028823185.1 Planctomycetota bacterium | reverse complement strand
CAGAGGGTGGTGCCCTCAGAGGTTCAGCGCAAGAGCGGTTCCGTGAGAGCTTCGAGCAAGAGGTGCTTGTCGCGGACTACGTCATGGGTGAGCTCCCAGATCATGACCCCTGCGACATCCTCTTTGAGGGCGAAGAGGGCCTTCTCCCGGACCGAGCGCGCGTTCTCATAGCTCCAGATCCCTGAACCTTGCCGCTCCTCGAGCCAGGGGACACGCGCTGCTGTGCTCCAGTGTCTCTTCCAATCTCCCGATTGTTCCATCGCGAGGAGGTCGGCATAGGAGGCAGAGCCTGTTTGAGTGAAGGGCTGGCAGAGTGAGCCGGAGTCAAAGGAGCGTCCGTAGAAGGGCACTCCCAAGACGATGTCTTCGTTCTGGACTCCGCGGCCACGCCAGTATGCGAGCGCTTGCTCCATGGAGTAAGGGGTGGCGCAAGCGTCGGCGCGCAGCGCTGAGTGGTGGCCGCTCTGTGAGCTCCAAGAGCCAGCGTAGTCATAGGTCATCACATGAAGTCTGTCGGCGTGCTGCAGCAGGCTCGCTGAGAACCACTGGCCAGACCAGTTGCTCGCGGGCACGGCTAAGGCGATCTCTCTCTCGCTCCCTAGGATCGCGCGCAGCTCGGCGATGCAGGTGGTGAGGTTGTTGCGATCAGCCGCGCTCGTTGGAAACTCCCAATCAAACTCGATCCCGTCGTAGTTCAGGGTAGTGAGAGCTTGAGCGATCTCTCCGACGAAGCGCGCGCGCTTCGCTGGATCAGCGCAGGTCGGGGAGAAGCCATCGCATTGGCCCCATCCGCCGAGGACGAGTGAGACCTCTGCTCCTTGAGCGTGGACAGCTGTCACGAGGGCAGGATCCAAGAGCTCCGGAGGGATGATCAACTCACCCTCTGTGCTGGGATAGGCGAAGCAGTGACCGACGCGGTTCACGCCGCTGAAGTCGAACTTCGAGGGCGGGTGAGTGGCCGCCCGCCAGCTCGGGTAATAGCCGTGGACGATCTCTACCTTGAAGTCTGCGGGCGCGGTCGAGCCATCCATGAAGAGGGGAGCTGTCGACAGGAGAAGGTAGAGGAGTCTGTGCACAGCATGAGCCTACACCTTTGGAGATTCTTCCTCTTCCGATCCCCCCTGAGAACGCTCAGCTTGAGGTGAACAGCGGTCTCTTGATGTCTCCCGCTGGGAACTTTTAACCATGAGCGAGGTCTAAAGAACCGTTCTGTGGCTCGCTCGCTAAGATCGAGGTCTCGCGGAACCAACAAATATTCTCATGATCACAACCGTCCTCTGCTCTCTCCTCATTCAAGGCCCGCCGCCGATCAAGGATGTCATCGAGGTCTGCGTAGCGGACGTCGCTGAGTATCAGATCCTCACGCAGACGATCAGCGATGTGGACGATCATAATCGACCCATCCGTGACGCCTCTTGCTGGAGAGCTCGGGCCTATGCGACTGACGCAGAGCAAGAGCTGCTGGAGATGATGGGTCTGCAGGTCTTTGTCGTGCAGGAAGACATCAGCGCTTTTTATGCGGAGCGCGCCGCGGCTCAGTCCGGTCTGGTTGGAGGCCCCGGCTCGATGGGGGGCTTCAGGACGCTCGCAGAGATCAACCAAGAGCTGGACCGACTCAGCTCGACCTACCCGACGGTCGTCTCAGATAAGTTCAGCATCGGGACTACACATGAGGGCCGGACTTTATGGGCCGTGCGTGTCTCTGATCAACCTGGAGTGGATCAACCCTTCGAGCCGGTCGTTTGGTTTGACGCCTTGCACCATGCGCGTGAGCCGATGGGGGCCGAGTCCTTGCTCCTCTTTGCGGATCACGTGCTCCAACAGGCGGTGAGCGGAGACGAAGACGCGCTGCGACTCTTGCGCACGCGGCAGATGCTCTTCATCCCTTGCGCTAATCCGGACGGCTATGAGTTCAATCGGCAGACCTTTCCGAGCGGTGGCGGCATGTGGCGCAAGAACCGGAGGCCTAACGGCGGCAGCTCCTACGGTGTAGACCTCAACCGCAACTATGACTGGGAGTGGGGGCCGCAGTGGGGCGGCTCATCAGGTACCTCGACGAGCGACACCTACCGCGGACCCTCCGCTGGTTCGGAGCTTGAGATTCAGGCGCTCAGCAACTTGATGGCGGCGCACCCGCCGGCCATCTCGGTCTCAGCCCACACCTACTCAGACATGTGGCTCTTTCCTTGGAGCTACGACACGATCTTGACGGCTCATGACAGCCTCATGAGAGAGCTCGCCGCCGAGGTCGCGGCGCCCGGTTGGGTGTGGGGCGCGCCTTGGCAGATCCTCTACGACGCTAACGGCACGAGCATGGACTATCACTACGGCGCGCACGGCTGCTTGGCTTTTTCACCTGAGATTGGGAGTCAGACAGATGGCTTCTGGCCGAACCCGGCGAACATCCCCAGCCTCTTTGAGGAGGTGCGTCCTGCCTACCTCGCCATGGCGCAGCGCTCTGGCGCTTGGCTTGAGGTCGACGGGCTGGAGCTGACGGAGATCACGGGTGATGGTGACGGTGACGCGGAGCCCGGTGAAGAGGTGGAGGTCGTCTTTGATGTTCAAAACCGCGGGGTCGCCTTCGCCAGCGGGACGGTCTCCATGACGAGCTCAGATCCAGCGCTGCTCGTCACGAACGGCGCCGTGAGCTTGAGCGTCCCAGCTGACTCGGGTGCCTCTCTCGGAGGGCTCACGGTCTTGATCCAAGCGGGGACGCCATCAGGTGCATATGAGCTGACGCTCGCCTTTGATTATGAGGGCTTCACCTCACACCAGAGCGTCGCGCTCAATGTCGGCTCTTCTAGGACGCTCATCAGCGATGATTTTGAGCGGGGCGGAGCTGGATGGACGAGCAATAACGCGAACAATTGGTCCTGGGAGCGCGCGGTCTCAGAGCAGACCGTCTCCTCGGGTAACACGCTCCAGCCGAACGGCGGGAACCCCGGAGGGAGCGGCGGCTCGTGCTGGGTGACCGGCGCCGCAGCTGGCACCAGCGCAGGGACGAATGATGTGGATGGCACAGCCACTCTCACCTCACCACGTCTCGATCTCCTCGCGCACTCGAACGCTCGACTCGGCTATGCGCGCTGGTTTAAGAACCTGGCTGGCAGCAACCTCGACGATGAGTTCGTGTGTGAGGTCAGCTCGAATGATGGGTTGAGCTGGACGGAGCTAGAGCGAGTAGGGAGTCAAGCTGGATGGGAGGAGGTCGAGTTTGAACTGACCGACTTCGTCGCGCTCTCCGACGCGATGCGCGTGCGCTTCACTGTGGCGGATGATCCGAACAATGACCTCACCGAGGGGCTCGTGGATGACCTCAGCTTGAGCACCACGAGCGACGCTCCGACGCTCGCTTGGTATGGGGGCACTAGCGGCGGAGACGTGATCCGTCTCTTCTTGGATGGATCACCAGGAGCTGATTGGTCCATGTTTTGGGGCATGAGCCCTACGAGTGGGGTCCCTGGTGGCGGCTTCTCTAGCGGCTATCAACTGCCTGGTGGCGTGCGTGTGATGCGCAGCGGCAGCTTCGATCAGAGCGGTCGAGCAGAGCTCCGTATCCAGATCCCAGCCGGCGCTGTCCTCGCGGGCTCATCGATCTCAGCGCAGGCCTCAGTGGACGCAGGTGCCGTGACACCGGAGTGGTCGAACGCGATCCACATCCCGCTCTATTAGCGGTCTGGGTCAGCGCGGCCTAGAGAGCTCGATGCGTTCGATGGTGGGATCTTGACCCCAGGTGGCGAAGCCGATGCGGTGTCTACCGGGGATGGATGAGAGCGGGACAGCATCGAAGAGCGTGAGCCCATCCAGGCTCGCTGAGAAGCTCTCATTTGCGAGGGCTGCGGTCAGCACTCT
>JAPKBY010000007.1 GCA_028823185.1 Planctomycetota bacterium | reverse complement strand
CCCACTTGGCTGCGTTCTGGAGCCGCTCCAGGGGCCCAGGTTTGGCTTGGGAGGCTCTCCGATGCCCCCTCTGGGATCAATGAGGCCTGGGTTCGTGCCATTTGGCCTTCTGGAAAGTAATCGCATTCAAGCTCGCTTTCTTGGGGCTTGGGTTGGACTCTTCTCCGGCCTGCGGCTAATCTCTTCGCCCACTCTCAGCGGGTCCAAGGCTCGAACTGGGGCTGGATGTGTGCGTAAAGCACGCTTTTGAACGCCGAGAGACCCTGTTTTTTGGGACCTGCTATATCCCCTTATGTCCATTCATCAGAATCAACGAACCGCCCACGTTAAGGCGTCCGATGTCGAAGAGCGCTGGTTGCTCTTTGACGCATCACAGCACACCCTGGGTCGCATGGCGACGCGGATCGCGACTTGCTTAATCGGCAAAGATCGACCGACCTACACGCCCAGTGAGCACGGCAACACCCACGTCGTAGTCATCAACTCCGCTAAGGCGAAGATGACAGGCAAGAAGGGCGACTCGAAGGAGTACCAGCACTACACCGGTTATCCGAGTGGTCGTCGCGTGCTCCCGACTTCACGCATGCGTGAGCGTCGCCCGAATGACATCGTGACCCTCGCTGTTCGAAGGATGCTTCCTAAGAACCGCCTCGGTCACACAATGCTTAAGAACCTGATTGTTTATCCCGCTGATGTGCATTCGCACTCAGCTCAGAAACCCGTCCTCGTCGAGGAGCTCTAGGAATATGACCGCTGATACTGTGATTACTGCAGTCGAAGAGACCGCAGCCGTGAAGACGAGCACCAAAGACGCATTCACCTGGGGCCTCGGTCGCCGTAAGAGCTCGATCGCTCGCGTGCGAGTCGCTGCCGGAACCGGGAACTTCCTCGTCAACGGGAAGCCCCTCGAACAATTCTTCTGCACCCTGCAAGGTCAGAACCGCGCGAAGGCGCCGCTCTTGACCGCAGAGAGTGAAGGCAACTATGACGTCTTCTGTAACGTCAAAGGTGGGGGCATCACTGGACAAGCTGATGCTGTCCGCTTGGGCCTCGCTCGTGCGCTCCGCACGATCAACATGTCGTGGGACCTCGCCTTCCGTGAAGAAGGCCTCCTCACTCGAGACGCTCGAATGGTCGAACGGAAGAAGTTTGGTCGACGCGGCGCAAGGCGTGGCTTCCAGTTCTCGAAGCGCTGATTCAGCTTTTTCGCGTCTTCTATACGCTTATTTTTCTCAAGACAGGGCCGGCCAGCAATGCCGGCCTTGTTTCGTTTCCAGGTATTCCTTCGTCTAGATAAGATCAGATACTCATGGCTGGCCACTCACACTCAGCGAATATCGCACGCCGCAAGAATGCGGTCGACGCCAAGCGCGGCAAGCTCTTCAGCAAGCTCGCTCGCGCCATCATCTCCGCAGCCCGACAGGGGGGAGGGGATCCAGAGCAGAACCTCAAGCTCAAGTACGCGATCGAGAAAGCGAAGGCGGGCAATATGCCCAAAGACAACATCGAGCGCGCGATCAAGGCCGGGTCGGGAACGAAAGGTGGCGATGACTTTGAAGAGCTCAACTACGAGGGCTACGCGCCCTGTGGGGTGGCTGTGCTCGTCGCTGCTTTGACGGACAACCGGAATCGGACAGCGCCGGAGGTGAAGTACACCTTCGAGCATCATGGGGGGAACATGGGGGCGACCGGCTCGGTGTCCTTCATGTTCGACTTCAAGTCGATCTTCGTCGCAGAGCTTGGCGATAGATCTGAGGACGAGATGATGGAGATCGCCATTGAGGCTGGTGCCGATGATGTGCAGGTCGAAGAGGGCTTTGCGACTGTCATCGCGGATCCGGCAGAGTTTCTTAGCGTAAAAGAAGGCCTTGAGGCATCGGGCCTCGAGCTGATGAGCGCGGAGACGGGCTACATCCCTCAGAACACGATTCAGCTGGAGACCGAGGCGGAGGCGCGGAAGGTGCTCAAGCTCCTCGATGCACTCGAGGAGAATGACGACGTCCAGTCCGTTTACTCGAACTACGAGCTTCCCGAGGGCTTCGAGCTCTAGCCCCCTTGAAGGGTGGCTCCTGACTGCTCTTAGGGCCGCTCTAGGGCTTCTCACCCACCTTGGGTTGAGCGCTGCGAGGTCAAAGAGCATTGCTGCGTTCGACTTTTATTTAGCTCCCGCTCCATGAGGGCTGGCGCGCCGCTTGACTTCGAGCCGCGGGAGACTAGCTTCCAAGAGAGAAGACCTCCTTTTTGCACGCTAAGACCAGATAAACCGGAACTGAGAGATGACTACTATGGGCGACGGCCTTAGAACCCTGCATATCGTGACCACCGACGAGTCAATCGTCGCGCAATGCCGAGCTGCTTCCGCGGTGTTAGATGGATGGGAGGTGTGTGTTCGTGATGACTATCGATCCCTGCTGAGTGAGCCGCCGGCCCCGGGGGATGTGATCCTCATCGACAAATTCCTTCGAGGGGGCAATGTCTATGAGACCTGCAGCGCCCTCGTGGGTAAGACGCGCAGTCGGATCTTTGTCGTCTGTGAGTTTGATAACAAAGCGGCAGAGTCCATCGCCCGCTTCTGTGGAGCGACAGGAGTTCTGAGATCTCCGATCTCTGCGAGTCAGCTCAGGGTCTTGCTCGATGAGAGCGGCGGCCCGAGGCCGAACACTCCAGAGCAGCGCCGCGGCACAGAGGAGGACGAGATTAGCCTCCCCGAAGCACTCCTCGTGGAGATCGCTACCGGGAAAGAGGATAAGAACCTCGTCCAGGCGCTCGTTGATCCAGAGACGAGTCTCTTTAACTACGGCTTCCTCAACTACAAGCTAGACGAGGAGTTCAAGCGGGCTCAGAGATTCAGGCAGCCTCTCTCATGCGTGATGCTCGGCTTTGAGGGACAAGCTGATGGGGCGTGCTTGCGAGAGCTCTCTTCGATCTTCCTCTGCACCTCTCGCGACACTGACGTCTTAGGTCGCTTTGATGAGAACTCTTTCCTCTTCCTGTTGCCGAACACTGGCCCGGATGGTGCACGGATCATGGCCGATCGTGTGCGTGAGATGGCGACAGAGCGAGGCCTCAAAGATCTCGTCGGAGATCCGATGGACATCTCCGTTGGGATCTCTTGGTGCCCGCAACAATCGATCAACCGAAAGGAAGATCTCTACACGCGTGCGCGTGAGGCCTTCGTCGCCGCACGTAACGCTGGCGGCGGCGTCGTCACCTGCTGAGATTTACGCCTCGTGAGAGGCAACGCCGGGTCTTTTGACCCGGCGTCAATGATCGACTGATATGGCTGACTGGACCCCTGACATCGAGCTGTTGCAGGCCTCCGATAACGAGGAGTGGATGCAGGTCGAGCGCACCTATTATGGGCGCTTGATGGCTTATGTTGGACGGCGCATCGACGATCGCCAAGCGCGTGAGGATGTCGTTCAGGACGTCTTCTTTGGAGCTGTGCGAGGGATCGCCTCCTTCGACTCCATCTACACCTTCGAGCAATACCTCTTTGGGATCTGTCGCAATCGAACGATCGACAACCTGAGGCGTCGGAGCTCACGCGGTCTAGGCGCAGCGCAGGAGTCCGGAGATGGCATGCCCGGCTTAGATGAGTTAATAGCTGATGAGGTGACTCCCAGCGGAGTCATCTCTGAGCGTGATCTCGTCGACAGAGGACAAGATCTGCTCGTTGCGCTCTTGAAAGAGTGGGTGCAAGAGACTTGGCAATTAGGAGAGTTCACACGCCTCATGGTCATTGAAGCGCTCTTTCACGGCGGGTGGCGGAATCGTGACACATGGAAGCGCTTCGATCTGAAGGATGAGTCGGCCGTCGCAGGGATCAAATTTAGGGCTCTAAAACGTCTCCGGTCACTCGCGAACAGAAGAGATCCAGCTGGCTCGCTACTGCTGAAGCTCGCCGAGGTCGCTGGTGAGGCGGGGAGTCATCTCGAGCTCAGCGTGATGCAGGCTTGGCGAGTGGGCAAGGTGAGCTGCCCAGCCCGTTATTGGATGACGCGCATGATCGCAGGCAACCTGCCTGATGAGCCTTTGAGGTATGTTCAGTTCCATCTCGTGGAGATGAAGTGTGAGTTCTGTCAGGCGAATCATGACGACCTCGTCCGCGCAGATGAGAAGGGCGAAGATCCTCTCTTGGACCGCCTCCAAGCCTCAACAGTTCAGTTTTTGCGCTCGCATGTTATTCGACCCGAGGAAGAGCGGATGGAGTAGGGCGATTTGGCGTAGCATTAGGGGCTTCACTGTACGAATTGGTCCCTAGCTTCTCCTTTTAGATGACTCACTCCTCACGCATCGCAGCTCTCCTCCTGTTCGCTTCGCCTACCCTCGCCCTCGCGCAGGGGCTTGAGCCAGCGCTCGAGGCGGTCAAGACTGAGCACGTAAAGTCAGACATCTTCTTCATCGCTTCAGATGAGATGCGGGGAAGAGACACGCCCTCAGATGAGATCCGCATCGCGGCGCGCTACCTGCGCGCGCGATTGATGCGACTCGGGTTTGAGGAAGGAGGTACCAACGGGTATTTCCACGAGTATCCCCTCGACAGCTCTGCGCTTGATCTCGCGGGGACGAGCGCTGAGGTCGAGGGAGGGCCTGTTTTGAGCTTCGGATCAGATTATTGGATCCGTTCACGCTCAGTGCGCACAGACTCAGAGAGCTCAGGTGGCGTCATCTTTGCCGGCTCTTCTGATGCAGACAGAGACTTGGATGGACTTGAAGGCATCGCTGGCTCATGGCTCGCCTTTCAAGATGATGGCCGTTCGACAGGACGCCTTAGGCGCGATGCAGAGCGTGAAGAGGCGGCCGGCCTCATCTTGATTGAGGCAGAGGCTGGCGAGTATGCAGTCCGCTTTGAGGGGACAATGGAGAGCCTGGTGAAGGGCTCCGTGAGCTATCCCTCAGAGAGACGTAGAGGTGAAGCCTCTGCGCCGTTCCCCTTGATTCATCTCACTCGTCAGGCCTGGGCCAAGCTGTGTGGGTCTTCCTCAGCGCTCCCCGAAGGGACAAGCGCTGACGCTTGGGCGCCTGAACGAGGGACTGACTTAGATCTCAATTTGACTGAGCGTCGCAAGACCGCAGGCGATGGCGGCGTCACGATGGAGAATGTCTGTGGCTTTTGGCGCGGTAGCGACCCAGAGCTCTCAAAAGAAGTCATCATCGTCTCCGCGCACTATGACCACGTCGGCGCTCGGGATGGTGAGATCTGGAACGGGGCTGATGACAACGGGTCGGGGACCACAGGATTGCTCGCGGTCTCTGAAGCCCTCAACGCTTATGGGCCGATGCGACGGTCCATCATGCTCATCTGGGTCTCTGGAGAAGAGAAAGGTCTCTGGGGCTCTCGCGCTTGGTCTGACAACCCGCACTTGCCTGAAGGCTGCAAGCCTGTGGCGAACCTCAACATCGACATGATCGGTCGTAACGCGCCGGACTATCTCCTCATCACGCCGAGCGCGAAGCATGAGAAATACAACGGGATGGTGAAGCTCATGGAGTCCTTCGCGAAGCTCGAAGGCTTCCCTGAGCTCGGAGACGCTGACGAGTACTACCACCGCTCAGATCAGGCCATGTTTGAGCGCCTTGGGATCCCGGTGGCGTTCTTGTTCTCAGACATTCATGAGGACTACCACCAGCCCACAGACACTCCGGACAAGATCGACTGCGACAAGATCAGGCGCGTGGTCAGGACCGTTGTGCGGATGCTCGACGGAATGCAGACCGACGAGCTTGAGTTCTAGAGAGGCTCTGAGCTATGTCAGGCACTGTTAAAGGCCTCGGGGCTGTCTGCGTCTTCTGTGGCGCGAAGCCAGAGGTCGCAGAGGTTTATTTGGAGAGCGCTCGCGCCTTCGGCGAGCTGTTAGCGAAGGCAGGCTCACCCGTCATCTTTGGCGCTGGGCGAATGGGGATGATGGGGGCGGTGGCTGATGGAGCGATCGCAGCAGGTGGCCGCACAGTGGGAGTGATCCCTGAGACCTTGGTAGAGCTCGAGCTCGCTCACCCTGACATCAGCGAGCTGCATGTCGTTCAGACGATGCACGAGCGCAAGGGGCTGATGCACGAGCTCTCGAATGCATTCGTCGCTTTGCCTGGTGGGCTAGGGACCTTTGAGGAGATCTTGGAAGCGCTCACATGGGCGGTCCTTAAATATCACTCGAAGCCCGTGGCGCTCTTAGACGTCGGCGGCTATTGGACTCCCTTCATCGCTTCACTCGATCACGCTGTTGAAGAGGGTTTCTTTCGTAGCGATCACCGTCAGCTCTTGATCGTGGAAGAGGATCCGGAGCTGCTCTATGAGCGACTCTCGCTGTGGAGAGATCCAGACCTTCCGATTCTCAAGTAACCCTTCCGAGTCTAAAGGCGCTCACTCGCCGCGGGTCTAGGCGTCGGTCGGTTCAGCTTGTCTGATGTCGTCGACCTTCCACTCTCTCCCGAGGCGCAGCTCGCTGGGGGCCGGACCCTCTCCAGGAACGCGCGCGATCCACCCGCCATCGTCAGCCATGATGAGCTCTGCGATGTTGCCAACGAGCGCGTCCTCTCTGAGCTCGTCACCGTCCCAGATCTGGTAGAAATCTTCCGCGACGAGGTCGATGAGGATCTCTGATCCGAGCGCCCCAACGCGCAAGCTAGCATGAGTGGGGGAGCGCTGGATGAGCTCCAGAACCTCAGCATTTGAGAGCGCGATCTTGATCCACGGGTTCTCTGAGTACCAGTCTGCGCGGAATTCACGATAGCTGAGCTGTGAGAGCCCGTTGCGCCGGCGAAAGCCGCCTGAGAGAGAGCGGTACTCAAGGCGGGGTAGGTCACCTCTGATTCCAGCTCTCAGCGTCTGAAACGCTTGCCTAGGGCTGCGATAACCAAGGTCTAGCAGCTCCTCAGCGTTCGGGGGCGTCGTGCAGCAGCTCTGCACAGTTCCCATGCACGCGGCAAGGAGTAGGAAAATAACTCGGGTCTGGGTGGGCACGCTGCCGATTCTAGGCATGGAAGACCTCATTGGAATGCCCTATCTCGACGGCTCTCTGTGCCCTTCGTATGCTGTTCGTCCGCTATCGCCCCCCTTGGGAGCCTTGGCGGCAAAAAAAGTCCCGTCTTGGCACCATCAAGACGAGTCTGGCATGCGTAGAGCAAACTGACTCTCAAGAACACAACTTTGCGAAATGACTCGATTTAGATCTGAGATCGATCCGGAAAATCGCCTCCCTGCCCCATCACTCATGAAAGCTCACTTCAAGACCCTCACTCTCCTCTCCCTCTCACTGGTCCTCACAGTCGGGCTCTCCTCATGCATCAAAGAGGCCGAACAGGTTGGCCCGGCCATGGAAGAGGCATCTCAAGAGCCCTCCGTTGAGACTGAGGCAGCTGGTGTCTCAGAGGTCGCTGACGCTGGCACTGAGCAGGCGACGGTCGCTCCTGTGGATGAGGCTGCTGCGCGACGCGCTCAGTTTCAGGCTGAGATGAAGGCCAAGATGGCCGCTCGCATTGCGGCGCAGGCTAACCCTCCCGTGAGGCTCTTGGACGCAGATGGGCACCTCGTAGACGAGCACGGGAACCACCTCGACTCCTCACTTCCGCCGGACAAGAAGACAGGCCTCAGCACCGGCTTGCAGGTGAAGAGCAAAGGAGTCCTCAATGATAAAGGGCAGTTTGTGGGTGGAGCCAAGGTGGAATCCAAGCAGCTTCCAGCGACGAAGCCTGCAAAGAATGGGGAGCTCGTGAATCCTCCGATCCTCGGTAACAACAATGGTCCTCGCCTGACCTTCGAGATCGGTCAAGAGAAGCACGACTTCGGGAAGCTGCTCCAAGGGATGGTGGCTGAGCATGAGTTCACCCTCCGCTCTTCTGGCACTGAAGACCTCATCATCAGGCAGGTCAAGCCGACCTGCGGCTGCACTATCGCGCAGGTCTATTATGAGGGAGATGCTGGAGAGCGCCTCTCTTACATCTACGGCAACGTGATCCCTGCTGGCAAGACGATCTGGGTTCCCGCCAAGCTGCACACCAAGGGCAAGCGCGGTCACCAGAACGTTCGCGTCAACATCACCTCCACTGACCCCAGAGGTCAGACCCAGCTCGGCCTTGAGGCGGACATCGACCCCTTCTTCGTGGTGATGCCCTCGTACCTCAACTTTGGCCAGCTCCGCAAAGGAGAGGTCAAGACGCTAGAGATCAACATCTCAACAGTGAAGAACGAGGCGCTCGCCATGACGATCGCGCCTGGAAACATCCCCGCTGGGGTCACTGTTGACCTGCAACCGACTGGCGCATTGAACGAAGGACGCTCTCCTTCATGGCGCCTCAAGGCGACGGTCGGTCCCGACCTCGTCGAGGGCAACTTAGCTCGCACCCTCATGGTGTTGAGCGATAAGGTCATCGAAGGTGGCAAGCCCAACCCTGACGGCAGCCCCTCTGTCTTCCAGGTCTCGGTCTCTCTCTCCGCTCGGATCGTCGGGCCCTTCTCATTCAACCCGCCTTATATGTCGATGGGCTTGGTGCGACCTGGGCAGGTGCTCTCTCGCTCTGTACGCATCACTTCTCATGACGAGGCCTTTGTCATGGCCGATCATTTGCCCACGGTGCAGATCAGAGGGATCGCTCCTGCGAATCAGGAGTACCCCGACTGGGAGTATGGAGAGCGCTTCACGCCTCGTGTGACACCGGTTGCTGGTGAAAACGCCGTTGATGTTGAGCTGACCTGCCAAGGGATGCCTGAGACTCTCTCAGGGTCGTTCCGGGGAACGCTCTTGCTCGGGCTGGATCACCCCGAGAAAAAAGAGCTCATCATCCCGATCACAGGGGTGTGTAGGGGCGGCGTAGTGCCCGTCAGAGGCGTAAAGCCTGCTGGCGGTAAGTAAGGCTAGAGCCACCGTCTCAGTTCCAAGCAGCAAGTTGTTGCTTGGCAGATGGGGGTGGGTAGTGGAGGCGCGAGGGGCTGTCCTATAGGCTCCTGCAAGCTGGACAGGTGAGCCTGTCCACATCCACGCCCTGCCCACCTAGCATTAAGACTTCTCTTGAGCCCTACATTAGGCGATCTCCTCCTCCAATCCGGTGCTGTCCGTGAAGAGGATCTCAACCAGGCGCTCAGCCATCAGCGCAACCAGGGGATCCCTCTTGCCCATGCTCTGATTCAGGGAGGCTTCGCGCCAGAGAAGGTGGTCATGCGGGCGCTCGCGAAGGAGTCCGGGATGCCCTTCGTCGACTTGGACAAGGGGCAGATCAAAGAGGAGATCCTCGACCTGCTGCCGAAGGAGTTCGCGCTCGAGCAGGGAGTCATGCCAGTCTTAGAGAAGAACGGGAAGCTCGTCGTCGCGATCGATGACCCGGTCAAGCGACTACTCGTCGACCAGTTGACCTTCATCGTTGATCACGAGATCACTTGCGCCTTAGCGACCCCGAGCGCGCTGGCGAAGGCCATCCGCACTCACTTTGGAGAGGGCGTAGAGGATGCCGTTGCGGCCAGCATGGGTGCGAGCGAGGATGAGGACGGTGAGGGTCCCATCGTTCGCTTGGTGACTCGCATGTTCCAAGAGGCCTTGGAGATGCGCGCGAGTGACATTCACGTAGAGCCTGGTCACGGTCAACTGCGGATCAGGTACCGAGTCGATGGGGTCTTGCGTGATATGGCCGATCACCCGGAGCACCTCTCTGCTCCCTTGCTCTCGAGGCTGAAGATCATGGCTGCGATGGACATCGCAGAGAAGCGCAAGCCACAGGATGGTCGGATCGGCCTGAAGATCGCTGGCCGCTCTGTTGATGTGCGGGTCTCAGTGCTGCCTTCGAACCACGGTGAGTCCATCGTGATGCGTCTCCTCGACAAGGGCGCGAATCTCCTCAGCTTGCGCGACCTAGGCTTTCAAGATGAGTCGCACGCGTGGTTCCAGCGAATCATTCAGCGGCCGCATGGGATCTGTTTAGTCACAGGTCCGACAGGATCTGGAAAGACGACGACGCTCTACGCCGCGCTCAGTGAGTTGAACCGCTCCGACGTCAAGATCATCACGGCTGAGGACCCGGTCGAATATCACCTCACCGGGATCAATCAGGTTCAGGTCAATCCGCGCATCGGCCTCACTTTCTCGAGGATCTTGAAGGCGATGTTGCGTTGCGCACCTAACGTCATCCTGGTCGGCGAGATTCGTGACCTAGAGACCGCAGAGATCGCCGTTCAGGCTGCGCTGACTGGACACTTGGTCTTCTCTACCGTTCACACAAACGACGCACCCAGCGCGATCACGCGCTTGCAAGACCTCGGTGTGCCGCCGTTTCTTGTCTCCGCCTCGATACAGTCGATCATCGCGCAGCGCCTCGTCCGCAAGCTCTGCGCTGAGTGTTCGGAGGAATACGACCCGCAGGCCGAAGAGATCCAATCGATCGGCTTAGACCCCTCCCAGGTGGTCGGGGTGAAGTTTAAGAAAGGACGCGGCTGCAGAGCCTGCGAGGGCGCAGGCTTTCATGGTCGAATAGCGCTCTTCGAGACCTTTGAGATGGACGCTCACTTGAGGGAGATGACCTTCAGAGAGGAGAGCCTTGAGGACATCACTGAGGCTGCGACAGGATCAGGAATGCTCCAAGCGCTCGTCATCGATGGCGCAAGGAAAGTACTAGGTGGACTTACCACTGTTGAAGAGGTCTTGCGCGTCACGCGCTCAAACCACGGGGAGACCGTATGAAAAGGAGAGACTTACAGTGTTGAGCGCAAAAGAGTTGATGGGGCTGGCCATCGAGAAGGGTGCGAGTGACCTGCACCTGAACCCAGGTCGTCCGCCGGTCGGGCGCATGAGCGGTAAGCTCATCTCACTCATCGAGGAGGCCTTAGACGAGAGCGCCTCTGAGGTGCTTGCGCGAGAGCTCTGCAATGACTCGCAGTGGGAGGAGTTGAATACGATCGGGTCTACTGACTTTGGCATCGCACATGGTGACGGGAACCGCTTCAGGGCCAGCGTCTTCAGACAGCGTGGTCGGTACTCCGCCGTGCTTCGTTTGATCCCCTCTGAGCTGCTCAGCTTTGATCAAATCGGCATCCCCGAGGCTGTTCAGGAGCTCTTGAACACGCCGCGAGGGTTGATCCTGGTCACAGGTCCTACCGGCTCAGGTAAGACGACGACGCTCGCGACCTTGATCGATTGGATCAACGGGAATTCAGATCGCCACATCATCACCATCGAAGACCCGATCGAGTATTACCACTCGCACAAGCAGGGGCTCGTCACTCAGCGTGAGGTAGGGAAATTAAGCTCTGGGAGCGATGTCCCTGACTTTGCAGAGGCGATGCGACGCGTCTTGCGTCAGGACCCTGACGTCATCTTATTGGGTGAGATGCGTGATCTGGAGACGATCTCTGCTGCGATCACGGCTGCAGAGACAGGACACCTCGTCTTTGGGACGCTCCACACGACAGGCAGCGCTCGTACTGTGAACCGGATCATTGACGCCTTCCCCGCTAATCAACAAGAACAGATTCGAGCTCAACTCTCGGTCTCTCTCGTCGCGGTCGTGAGTCAAGTGCTGCTCCCACGCAAGGATGGCAAGGGAAGAGTGGCCGCCTTTGAGGTGATGCTTATGACGCCCGCTGTCGGAAACCTCATTCGTAAGAACGAGACAAACAAGCTCCAGTCCACGATTCAGACATCACGGCGAATGGGGATGGTGACGCTCGACGACTACCTGCTTGATCTTGTTCGCAAAGATGTGATCTCGCCGATAGTCGCCTTAGGGGCCGCGCAAGATCGCGCCGATTTGGAGTCTCGTCTTTGAGCGACGCCCAGAGCGGAGGCCGCCGGCTCCTTGGTCAAGTCCTTAAAACCCGCAAGGTCGTGGGTGAGGGGCAGGTTCAAGAGGCGCTTGAAGCGCAGCGCGAACAAGGAGGCCTCTTTGGCCAAATCCTCGTCGTGCTTGGGCACTGCAGCAACGCAGATGTTGCGATGGGGCTCGCTGAGCAAGCGGGGCTAGAGACCGTCGATCTAGACCAAATAGGGCCGAGTGAAGAGGCCCTTGAGAAGGTCGACGCTTCTACAGCGCACACCTTCGGGGTGCTTCCTATCCGAATTGAAGCTGACACGCTGATCGTGGCTATCGGAGATCCGTTGAACACGGCGGTGCTCGAAGACCTCTCGTTCTCGACAGGCATGCCGGTGCGCGGGGCCGTCGGGGATGCGGAGCGGATCGCGCAGCTCGTTGAAGAACTCTACGGCGCAGAGGAGAGCCTCGCGGACGCTATCGCCGACGCCGCCGCCTCGGTGGGTGATCATGACTCAGAGTCAGCCGCAGCGAGCCAGCCGGTTGTGAGACTCCTCAACTCCATCCTTCATCGCGCGATCCGGGACAGGGCCAGTGACATTCACTTTGAGAGCTTCGAGGACTCTTTCAGGATTCGCTACCGAGTGGATGGCACCTTGTACGAGGTCGAGTCGCCGCCTCCGCACCTCGCATTGCCGCTCGTGAGCCGCGTAAAGGTCATGAGCAGCTTAGACATCACCGAGACCCGCGTGCCGCAGGACGGCCGCATCGAGCTCTCCATTGATGGGAGACCTGTCGACCTCCGTGTCGCCACTCTCCCCTCGATCTCAGGAGAGGGTTGCGTCTTGAGAATCCTAGACCGCTCCGCTGTGAGCTTGGATCTGCGCGCCCTCGGCTTAGCCAAGGCTGAGGAGGAGGCGCTGCGAGATCTTGTCGAGCTCCCGCACGGGATCGTGCTGATCACGGGCCCAACGGGGTCAGGAAAGACGACGACCCTATACGCGATGTTGCAGGAGGCGAACTCTGCTGAGGTGAAGATCATCACTACAGAGGATCCAGTCGAGTACGACATCGAAGGGATCGTTCAGGTGCCTGTGAACACAGACATCGGAGTCACTTATGCGTCCGTCTTGAGGACCATCTTGCGTCAGGACCCTGACAAGATCCTCGTCGGCGAGATCCGAGATGAGGAGACGGCGGCTGTCGCGGTCGAGGCGAGCCTCACTGGACACACGGTGTTCTCGACGATTCACACCAACGACGCGCCGAGCACGATCACTCGTCTCGTGGATATGGGCATCGCGCCATTCCTCATCTCAGCTACCCTCGAGGCTGTCGTCGCTCAACGTCTTGTGCGGCGCATCTGTTCGAACTGTAGAGAGGCTTACAAGCCGGATGAAGATCTGCTGCGAGAGCTCGGCCCTGACAGCACGCAGTTTGAGGACTCCACCCTCTACTTCGGAAAAGGTTGTGAGGAGTGTCACCACACGGGCTACAAAGGTCGCGTGGGGCTGTTTGAGATCTTGAGGCTGGACGCGGCGATGAAGAGCCGTGTCTTGAAGGGCGGCTCAACAAATGAGCTCAGGGAGGCAGCGAGGGCTTCAGGAATGCGCAGTTTGCGCGACTCAGGCCTAGATGCAGTGCTCGAGGGCGTCACGACAATCGAAGAGGTCTTGAGAGAGACTCTCGTCTGAGTCGAGATTCAGCCTTTGCCTCTGGTAGGCTTTTGGGCTGCGTTGAATTCATCTAGCGCACGAAACACATGGCAAAGAAGATCAAAAGAACAGCCCAGCCGGGCGACTCAGGCCCGCGGGCCTCTAGCGGGAATGCGCCGCGCGAGAAGGGGCGTGGTGGACGCGTAGCCCAGCAGGTCGTGAATGACTTCACGATTCAGTTGGCGACGCTCTCAGAGGCCGGCATCCCAGTCGTGAAGGCTCTCACTATCCTTGAGGGACAGACCAGGCCGGGACCTTTCAAATATGTCCTTCAAGACCTCGTCGATGACGTCTCTGGGGGAACACCGCTCTCAGAAGCGATGGCCAAGCACGAGGCGGTCTTCGACAGTCTCTATTCGAGCATGGTTCGCGCAGGTGAGGCAGGCGGCATCTTGGACACTGTGCTCACACGCCTCGCCTCCTTCCGCGAGAAGGCGGCGGGGATCCGAGCGACCGTACGCGGTGCCATGATTTATCCGATGGTCATCTTGACGGTGGCGATGGGTGTGCTCGCTGCGGTCATCACATGGGTCATTCCTAAGTTTCGAGAGATCTTTGACTCCTTCGGTGTCGACCTCCCCGGACCGACTGAGGCGCTGCTCTCGCTCTCTGATGTCTTCGTCGAGTACTGGTATCTGGTCTTCGGTATGCCTGTGCTGCTTGCGTTCTTGCACCTGGGCGCGATGCGCAGAGGTGGCGCGTACCGCTATCGAATTCACGGCATACTGCTGAAAGTCCCTGGGCTGGGGATCGTGCTCTCTAACTCAATCGTCGCTGGATTCGCGCGCATGTTTGGAACCTTGATCCAGGCCGGTGTCCCGCACTTGGATGGACTCTCTATCGTCCGCGACACGACGGGGAACGACGTCTTGGCTGAGGCTATCGAAGACATCCGCAGGGTCGTCAGAGAGGGAGAGGGGCTCGCGCGCCCGATGGGTGAGACGGGTCTCTTTGATGACCTCGTCGTGAACATGGTCGACGTGGGTGAAGAGACGGGTGAGCTTGACCGGATGTTGCTCAAGGTCGCAGACGCCTATGAAGTGCAGGTAGACCGCACGATTGAGGCTTTCTTCAAGCTCCTTGAGCCGACGCTCCTCATTCTTATCGCTGGGATTGTAGGATTTATCGTGGTGGCGCTCTTCTTGCCTCTGATGGAGATCATGAGCCAGCTCGGGAGTGTCTGAGCCCGCCATAGCTGATGGACCCAACGATAATGAGCACCCCTCCAACCCCAAGCCTCTATCGGAGGTGCGTGGCGTGAGGTTCTCCCTTGGCCTCAGGGTGCTCTTGCTCGTCATGGCCGCTAACTCTGCGGTGTTTGGTGCAGGGCTTGTGTTCCTAGTAGAGCGGATCTCGATGGAGCGAGAGGAGGTCTCCGAGCGATTCCGGAAGCTGCTCTTGTACACGCTCCAAGGGACGATCAATCCCGGGGGAGAGCTCAAGGTGGCTTCGATCCTTGAGTGGCCTTGGTGGGGAGAGTTCTCTGATGCGATCCTCGTCGATAGAAACCTCGAGCGAGTCGAGTCTAAGGAGCTCGTTCCGCGCGGTGTCTTTCTCAATCCCTTGGGCGCGGCTCATCGATCGTTAAGCTTTGATCGTGGGAGCGTCCTGGAGGCGATCTCATCTTCGATGAGTACGAGCGAAAACATCCTGGCCTCTGGAGGCGTCGCGATCCCGATCTATGATCGCTCTGGTGAGGTCTGGGGGGGCTGCTGGTTCCAAGTCCCTGCTGGTGCAGGGCCGCGCGAGCTCGCCCTCGATTTACTCCCGTGGTATCTGGGGAACACGCTGCTCTTGTCTGCCGCGACCTTTTGGGTGTTGAGGAGAAAGGTCTTGGGCCCAGTGCAAGATCTCGCTGCGGCCTCAGCGCGACTCTCGGAGGGCGACCTTGAGGTTCGCCTCAAGGTGCCTTCCAGCTCTGACGAGATCGCGGATCTCGTGCAGGGTTTCAATGACATGGCGGGTGAGGTGACAAGGGCGAGGGTTCATCTTGAAGAGGTCGCCGCTGATGAGCGTGCCAAGGCGCGCACAGCGGAGGAGGCGGCGATGACACAGCGCAGGCTAGCTGCGATGGGTGAGCTCGCTGCCGGCATCGCGCATGAGATCAACAATCCGCTCGGAGGTATGCGCAGCGCTGTTGAATCCCTAGAGCGCGGAGATCTCGATCCAGAGCGTCGTGAGCGCTATCTACAGCTCGTAGATGGCGGGCTCGTCCGAATTCAAGGCATCGTTGGGAAGCTCTTGCGCTTCACGCCGCGCGCGAGCGTGAGTGAGGCCCCGTTCGAGTTAAAGGAGGCTGTGCAGGATGCGGTCGCGCTGATTGAACATCGAGCTAGCTCTCAAGGAGTCTCGTTAGAGGTTCAATTAGATGCAGCGGGCGAGACGAAGGTTCAAGGAGATCAGAGCGAGATCGGCCAGGCAGTTCTGAACCTCCTGCAGAACTCTCTCGATTCGCTTGAAGATGGCTGTCGCAGCGGGTCACCCGAGCTCAGGGTGGGGCTGCTCTCTAAGGATGGAGAGTGTCGAGTCCAGATTGAAGATAACGGTCCAGGGGTCGAGCCTGAGCGCCTCGCACGGCTCACGGACATCTTCTACACGAGCAAAGATGTCGGTCGCGGAACGGGTCTTGGGTTGCCGCTCGCGCTTCATGTCGCGAGCGCGCATGGCGGGAGGTTGTTGCTCTCTAGCGAACCGCTGCAGGGATTTCTGGCGGAGCTGTGTCTGCCCATAGCTAAGGAGCAAAAGTGATAGAAGAAGAACTCTTCCTCTGGGCGCTCCTGGTGCTCCTCTTGGCACTCTCAGGCTCATTTAGCGCCTCAGAGACCGCGCTCTTTCGTCTCTCGATGAATCAGCGAGCCTCGGCATCGCAGCGGGTGAAAGATCTCCTCGCAAATCCACGTGAGCTGCTCGTCTCAATCTTGTTGGGAAACCTAGTCACGAATCTCCTCTACTTCGCCTTCGCTACTCGCCTAGAGGCTGTCGGAGAAGGCTCGCTTTACTCAGGCGCAGCTGTCTTGGCTGTTCTCTTACTGTGCGGAGAGATCCTCCCTAAGACCTTGGCGTTGAGGGCTCCTGAGCGTGTCGTGCGATGGACGGCGCCACCCCTGTCTCTCTTTGTTCGATTGACGGGACCTCTGCGCCGAGGGGTCTTGAGCTTCTTAGAGTTCGCGGAGAGGATCTTCGTTCGACAGAGCGCGGAGGAGGCATCGCTCACACCTGAGATCTTAGATGAGGTCCTCGGGAGAGCCGGTGAGGTCGGAGAGCTTGAGCGCATTGAAGCAGAGGTGCTGTCTGAGATCGTCGAGCTGGGCGGCACGCGCGTCAGGGAGATCATGATTCCTCGTGTGGACGTGGTCTTCCTAGACATACAGGACGAAGATCACTCTCTGAAGATCAGCGCGGCGATTGAGGCGCGTCTCCCGCGTCTGCCCGTGATCGATGGAGACGCTGATCATGTGCTCGGTTGCGTTCGGGTGCGCGATCTCTTGAGTCGTCCAGACCGCCCCTTGGAGCAGTCTGTGATGCCGATCAAGTTTGTTCCCGAGGTGGCAGGAGTGCTCGATCTCCTCGCCGCGTTCAAGAGCGATCGCGCTGCTGAAGCTATCGTGGTGGACGAGTGGGGGGGCACTGCAGGGCTCGTGACAGTAGAGGACATCTTTGAGGAGCTCGTAGGGGAGCTCAGGACAGAAGGTGAAGAGCGCGAGAAACCCGTCATCCCCTTGGGGGATGGTCGCTATCGCGTCGCGGGCAACCTCGCGATTCGGGATTGGAATTGGCACTTCGGTCAGAGCGTAGTCCCGACAGAGTTTGAAACTGTCGGGGGGATGGTGACCGCGCTCTTGGGGCGTATCCCAAGGGTAGGTGACCGCGTTGAGGTCGGGGCCCTCGTCTGTGAGGTCTCAGATGCAAGAGGTCGCAGGGTCGTCGCCGTCGATCTTCATGTGAGCACGGAAGGAGCTAAGTCATGACTTGGCTGGTGATCCTTGGAGCGCTCTTCGCGAGCGCGATCTTCTCTGGCGCTGAGACTGGACTCTACCGGCTCTCTCAGCCTCGCTTAGATGTAGAGGCGCGCAAGGGGCGTCGCTCTGCGAAGCTCCTGCGCTATCTCGTGAATCGAGAGTCCGCGGTGCTCGTGACGATTTTGATCGGGAACAACTTGGCGCTGCAGATCCTCACTTGGAAGGCAGAGGCCCTCGGCGGAGGAGGTGTGAGAGGCGTCGCTCATGAGCTGCTCGTAGTCCTCCTCTTGACACCAGTCGTCTTCCTCTTTGCAGAGGCGCTTCCGAAAGATCTTTATCGCAAGCGACCTCATGCCGCGATGGCTTGGACCGCTGACTTCCTCTTTGTCGTTCGGATCTTTCTCTGGCCTGCCGAGCGCGTCCTCTCTTTGATCAGCAGATGCCTTGAGTTCATCTTCGGGATCCAAGGTGAGACAGAGGACGCGAGCGGTACGCGTGAGTCAGTGGAGCGCTTGCTGCATGAGGGCACCTTGCTCGGAGCGCTTGAGCCGCGTGCAGAGGAGCTAGCGCGCAACGCCCTAGCTCTACGTGGTGTACCTCTTGAGCGCGTGATGACGCCTTGGGAGAAGGTCGTCAGGGTCTGCGATTCTGATGAAAAGAGCGCGGCCTGGGCAGCTGTAGGAGACGCTCAGTACTCGCGCTTGCCGGTCACCAATGTGCATGGAGTCGTGACGGGGTATATCCATCAACTCGATGTCCTTGGGGCTGGAGAGGGGTCGGACCCCTTCATTCATCTGCGTGAGGTCTTGACGCTGCAGCCCTCGACTCCGGTAGATCGAGCGATCGCTCGTTTACGCCTGCGGGGCGTTCGAATGGCAGTTGTGGGCTCCTTGGAGGCCCCCGTTGGCCTAGTCGCCCTAAAAGACCTCTTAGAGGAGATCTCTGGAGACCTAGGAAGCTGGTGAGATGAAAATCTCAGACTTGGCTGCAACCTCTCTCTCTAGGTAGGATATTCGCCCTTGAGGATCTTTCCTGCGACCGCTTCTGGTCAGACCTCTACCTACGAACATGAATCAGCGAATGAATCAGCCCCCTAGAACAGCCGGAATCCTTATGGCAGG
>JAPKBY010000247.1 GCA_028823185.1 Planctomycetota bacterium | reverse complement strand
GGACAGCGCATCGAGCTCGTGGAGCCTGCTTCAGAGGCCTCTCCGGTCTCAGGATTCCTCGAAAAGCGGGGTCCTGGACTGCATCACCTCGCCTTCAAGGTCGCGGACTGCGCGGCAGCGATCGAAGAGGCGCGCTCTAGGGGCCTAGAGTTGATCGATCAGGCCCCCAGGTCTGGCTCTCATGGCACGACGATCGCTTTCTTGCACCCCCGAGCTACGGGTGGTGTGCTTTGTGAGCTAGTTCAAGACTCTTCGTCTTTCACAGCTAACGACTAGCAAGCAGCCTCTCTCTGATACCGATGAGAACCCCATGACTCAGACTCCCCTAGAACGACTGCGCGAGATGCGCGAAGCCTCCCTCGTCGGCGGCGGCGAGGCACGTATCGCTGCCCAGCATGAGAAGGGCAAGCTCACCGCGCGCGAGCGCGTCGACCTCCTCGTGGACGAAGGCTCCTTCGTGGAGCTCGATCGCTTCGTGACCCACCGCTGCACGGACTTCGGTATGGAGGGGAACAAGATCCTAGGTGACGGGGTGGTCACTGGGCACGGCCTCGTCGACGGGCGCCCGATCTATCTCTACAGCCAGGACTTCACAGTCTTCGGAGGCTCTCTCTCAGAGACGCAGTCCGAGAAGATCTGCAAGATCATGGACATGGCCATGAAGGTCGGCGTCCCGGTGGTCGGCCTCTGCGACTCTGGCGGTGCGCGGATTCAGGAGGGAGTGAGCAGCCTCGGCGGCTACGCGGAGATCTTCTGGCGCAATACGCGGGCCTCGGGTGTCATCCCGCAGCTCTCTGCGATCACGGGTCCTTGCGCTGGTGGTGCTGTTTACAGCCCCGCGATCACGGACTTCGTGTGCATGGTCGAGGGCAACTCATATATGCACATCACGGGTCCTGACGTCGTGAAGACCGTGACTCATGAAGAGGTCACGAGCGAAGAGCTGGGTGGAGCCGCGATCCATGCTGAGCGTTCTGGAGTCAGCCACTTCACGGCCCCTGACGGCAAGAGCGCGATGGCGCTCATGCGCACGCTCCTCTCTTACTTGCCTTTGAATAACGCCGAGGACCCGCCCTTTGTAGAGAGCGATGACCCTCGCGATCGCGAAGAGCTAGATCTGGACACGCTCGTGCCCGAGGATCCGCTCAAGCCTTACGACATGCACGAGGTGATCAGTCGCATCGTGGACCGCGACTCATGGTTCGAAGTTCAAGAGGCCTTCGCTCGGAACATGCTCACCGGCTTCGCGCGAATGGGAGGTCACGTCGTCGGAATCGTCGCGAACCAGCCCTCAGTCTTAGCGGGCTGTTTGGACATCGACGCCTCAGTGAAAGGCGCGCGCTTCATTCGATTCTGTGACGCCTTCAACATCCCGATCATCACCTTCGAGGACGTGCCTGGCTTCCTGCCGGGTACAGAGCAGGAGTACGCAGGCATCATTCGCCACGGCGCGAAGCTCCTCTATGCCTATTGCGAGGCGACAGTTCCGAAGCTCACCGTCATCACACGCAAGGCCTATGGGGGCGCTTACGATGTCATGGCATCCAAGCACGTGCGCGCCGATTTGAACTTGGCGTGGCCTGGGGCAATGATCGCTGTTATGGGCGCCGCTGGCGCAGCCCGGATCATTCACCGTCGAGACATCGCTGCGGCCGACGATCCAGAACAAGAGGAGGCGAAACGTACTCAGGAGTATGAAGACACCTTCAACAATCCCTACAAGGCGGCAGCGCGCGGCTTCGTGGATGACGTCATCGAAGCGCACACGACGCGGCCGTACTTGATCCGTACGCTAGAGCTCTTGCGCTCGAAGCACGAGGACAGACCTGTTCGTAAGCACGGAAACATTCCTCTCTAGGAGCATTGATAGATGTTTGAACGCATCCTGATCGCCAATCGAGGCGAGATCGCCCTGAGAATCCTTCGCACTGCGCGGGAGATGGGCATTGAGACCGTCGCTGTTTACTCGGACTTCGATAAGCGAGCGCTGCATGTACGCATGGCTCATCAGGCGATCGCTTTGGGGGGTGAACTCCCTAGCGAGAGCTATCTAGTAGCTGACAAGATCCTCGACGCGGCGAAGCGATCGGGTGCGCAAGCGATTCACCCCGGCTATGGCTTCCTCGCTGAGAACGCAGCCTTTGCAGCGAAGGTGACCGAGGCCGGCCTAGCTTGGATCGGTCCGCCGCCGAAGGCGATCGAAGTCATGGGAGATAAGATCACGAGCCGCCTCGCCATGCAGGAGGCCGGCGTCTCGCTCGTCCCCGGAATGACGGAGTCTGTGAGTGACGCAAAAGATGCCGTCAAAGCCGCGGAGCAGCTCGGCTACCCTGTCGCCCTCAAGGCTGCGGCAGGCGGCGGTGGAAAAGGGATCAGGGTCGTGCGCAAGCCTTCCGAGATGGCCATGGCCTTCAGGACGGCCTCTGGGGAGGCCGTGAGCGCGTTCGGTGACGGACGTCTCTACCTAGAGCGCTACCTCGATCGACCCCGGCACATCGAGGTGCAGGTGCTCTTTGACGCACACGGGAACGCGGTCCATTTGGGAGAGAGAGAGTGCTCCATTCAAAGGAGGCATCAGAAGCTCATTGAAGAGAGCCCCTCAGTCGTGATCGATGAGGCGATGCGTGAAGAGATGGGCAGGGTCGCGCTGCAAGCCGGTCACGCTGTCAACTATGAGGGCGCGGGCACGGTCGAGTTTCTATGGTCAGGGGGCGAGTTCTTCTTCCTTGAGATGAACACAAGATTGCAGGTCGAGCACCCAGTGACGGAGATGGTCACAGGGATAGACCTGGTCCGTGAACAGCTGCGCGTCGCGGCAGGTGAGCCGCTCGGATATGGACAAGACGATATCGAGATGCGCGGCCACGCCATCGAGGTCCGCATCAACGCCGAGGACACGACGGCTGGATTCGTCCCGTCGATCGGCACCGTGAAGAATCTGCGCATGCCGGGTGGGACTGGCGTGCGAATTGACTCATGCCTCTATCGCGGTATGGAGGTCGGGATGGCTTATGACCCGATGTTGGCCAAGGTGATCGTGAAGGCCCATGACAGGCAGACGGCGATTCGCCGTATGCACAGAGCGCTCGAAGAGCTGAATGTCTCAGGGGTGCGGATCAGCGCTCCCGCGGCGATCGCTGTGTTGGAAGAGGAGGCCTTTCAAAAGGGAGACTTCGACACTCACTTCTTGGAGAGCCTTGATCTCTCCAAGCCTCGGGGAAAAGAAGAACAATTGGCTGCGGCTGTGGCGGCCATCTACAGGCGTCATCGCGCGGCAGATAAGGCCCTCGCTGGAAGCGGGGAGACTCGCCGAGGGTGGCGAGAGCGCTCTCGAGCTATGACTAGCAGCTATTCACAAGCTGCGACTAGGAAGAGCGGGGGAGGTGAAGGGTGAAGTATTTCGTCAATGTCAACGGGCATGATCATGAGGTCGATCTCAAGGAGCGTCTCGGAGAGCTCATCGTGGAAGTTGATGGTGAGCTCATGGAGCTGGACTACGAAGAGGTCGACTCGCTCGGGCAAGTGCTGGCCATCGTTGGAGGTACGAGCTTTGGGGTCTCGATAGAGGGTGACTCCACCAAGGCGGGGATCACGATCGCTGGGCACTTCTATGACGTTGAGATTGAAGACGAGCGTGAGCGGGCTGCTCATGCTGCGTCGCGTGCTGCTGGAGCGGGCGGCGGGAGCGTTAAGAGCGTGATGCCAGGGATCGTGGTCTCACTGCTCGTTGGCGCTGGAGAAACAGTTGAAGAGGGGCAGCCTCTCTTGGTTCTCGAAGCTATGAAGATGCAAAATGAGATCGCTGCGCCCGTCGGAGGTGTCGTCAAGCAGATCCACGTAGGTGAGGGTGAGGCGGTGAGCGCCGGCGCCAAGCT
>JAPKBY010000246.1 GCA_028823185.1 Planctomycetota bacterium | reverse complement strand
GTCTTAGGGCAGAGGCACGTGAACTCCGGGCACTCAAATTCGATCTCATAATCGCGCGTGTGCGCAGGGTTGGGGAAAGACTCGAGGTCTTTGCTAGGCGTCGTAGACATAGCGCAGATGATATCCGTTTCACCTCGCACGTGAGCGTGCGACGGTCACTCCATTCATTCGTTGCTCGAGGACCCAGGTCGGAGCGCCCCCGCCCTTGCTCATGCGCGCTGACTTCCGAACAGCGCCAGCCGCGGTCACGCTGTCCCCACCCCGAGAGCACTCGAGCTCGTCGTAGCGCAGCCCCAAGGGATCAAAGAGGCACAACCAAAACGCTCCTTCGCCGCCCTCTGCGGTGCGCTTCATGGCTGGTTCCAGCCCGATAACCCAGTCCTCTCCCTCAACTCTTGCCGTCGAGAGGCCAGAGAGCTCATGGGCCTCCTCATGGGCAGCCGCTTGAACGACGACCGCGAGGCCCTGCCCAAACCAGATCTTCTGCACACGCCCCGCTGTCACCCAGTCCGGCACATTCCCCACATCAAAGACAGCGTGCAAGCCCTCCTCATCAACGATCCATGAGCCGTCCAGCTCGCGCGCTACGTCACCGCCAGCGAGAGAGAGCCAGGAGATGCGCGGGGAGCTCTCCGTCGAAGTTCCAGGCTGAGCGAGCACCCGCACCGAGGCGATCTCGGTTGCAGCCAGATCCAGAGCTGGTGAGCGTCCCTCTTCTCGCCAGAGCCGCACGCCCGTCGTAGATTCACCTGCAGGGATCCAAGCGGGGTCATCATCGAGACCGAAGACGACCACGCCTCCCTCTGAGAGATCCGTCCACGAGGGATCTGACACCAGAGCGAGGAAAGCGGAGGTAGAGAGTGAGCGCGCGGCGCCGCTCTCCTCTCCGATGAGCGCGCCGAGATTGAGAGGCAGGACAGCGTGAGCCTCCAGCAATCGCGGGTGGTCAACCCAAAGAAGCGTCGCCGCATCGCCATGCACATCGCGTGCCTCGCTGAGCTCTGCGCGGACATCCGCAGCAGCGACGGAGGCGTTCGCGATCGCGCGCGCGTCACCTCTCGCGAGGACCGCGAACACGCAACCTGCGATCGCTGGAATGAGGTAACGCCGACGTCCAGAGTTTGAGGTCGCTGAGAGCGCTACGCCGATCGCAGCTACGATCGCAGCAGGCAGCAAGAGCGGAGCTTGAGTTAGATCCTCTGGGTGCACTCGCACATCAGCCGCAGACAGCTGAGCGAGGACAAGGATCACGATCCACCAGAACAAGACCCAGCTCCACATGCGCGGCGCAGAGCGCGCTGCGATCAGCACAGGCTGCAACACGACTAAACCGAGCACCCCAGCGAGCGCAAAGCCAGCAGGCCCAAACGCGCTCGCATTGACAGGGACAATGAGGACACCGAGGCGCTCAAAGAGGAGCCCTAGCCCATAAGTGAAATCACCCGTCCCATCGAAGAAGCCGAGCGCTCGAGCCATGTCTGGCAGCCGCACGCCTGGACCAAAGGCCGCGAACACAGGCTCGACCAGGGCGCAGAGCAAAAAGGATATCCCCGAGCTTGAGGCCGTACGCAATCTCCGCTTCATACGGAGGTGTCGACGCGACGAGGTGAACTCGCCGAGCGCGACGATGGGCCCGACAAAGAAGGCGATCTCTGAGGCGCAGCCTGCGGCGACAGTCAACAAGCCAGCGAAGACCACGAGCTTCTTCGAGCGCTCTTGACGGCCACGCAAGAAGCAGTTGGCGGCGAAGCCTACGAGCGCAGCGCCGAGGAGGTCACCGCGCGCAGACGCGCTCGCGACTGCAGCCGCGGTGAGCGGGTGCAACGCGACGAGAACACGCGACGCGTGCGAGACAGCCCGCGCGTGCTCCCTCCCAGCCCATGGCTCCAGCATCCTGCGCATGAAGCGCGAGATGCCGATAGCAGCGAGGAGCAGCAGCGCGAGGTTCTCGAGCCTGAGACCGAAGACGGCAGCTGGAGTCCACTCTCCTTCGTCCGTCCAAATGCGGCTCGTGAGCAAGAGAGAGAGCGCCGCCAAGGGGCGCTCGTCCTGACCATGAACCTGAAAGAGATCACCCAGCTCGAATTCTTCAGCGCCGTCCTCTGCCGGCCAGGCGATCGCCGAAGCGTCGCTGAGGACCTGAAAGTCATCGCCGACGGGGCCTGCCCCCCTCAGAGGGCCATAAGCGAAGGCGGCGAGCCCGAGAGAGAGCAAGATCCAGAAGAGTCGAGTGAACCAGCGCGGCATGCCCACAGACTACCGACTCAGGTGCTTTGGAGCGCACACCTACCTGGAGTAGGCTTCACATATGTCCTCCACCGCAGAGAAAGATCCTCGCGCCTGGGCCGCCTACGCGGTCGCTGTCTTGGCGTGGGCTTGGTTCGCCTGGCGCTTCGATTTCATCTGTGATGACGCCTTCATCTCTTTCCGCTACTCCCACAACCTCGCCGAAGGGGTCGGGCTCGCCTACAACACCGCCCGTGAAGTACCTGTAGAGGGCTACTCAAACTTCCTCTGGGTCGTGTGGCTTTCGATCTTTGAGCGCCTCGGCATAGAGATCACAGCCGCTGCACGCTGGACCAGCATGGCGTCCTCGCTCACCCTCCTCATCCTCACCATGAGGATGGCTGCTCGTCGCCTCCCCCTCGGAGCTGCAGGCCTGACAGCCACTGGTCTCTTCCTCGCCACGCTCCCCGCCTTCGGACTCTGGTCAACAGGAGGCCTCGCGACGATGCCTTCGGCGCTCGCGATCTTCGGCGTGCTCTATGCGCTGCACGGCGAGGAAGGTGAACCCAAGCTCGTGCCCGCCGTTCTATGTGCAGCAGCAGCAGCGCTCCTGCGCGCGGACGGCGTCGGCTATCTCGCTTTGATTCTTCTCTCTAGCTGCGCTTGCGTATCAAGCACGCCAGCGCTCCGTCAACGAATGAGAGCCACAGCTCTCATCACGATCGTCAGCGTCTCCACGATCCTGCTCGCCCACGCCATCTGGCGTCACGGCTTCTATGGGGAGTGGGTCCCGAACACAGCCAAGGTAAAAGCCGGGCTCACGACAGCGCGACTTCAACGCGGCCTCCTCTACGCAGGCTCCTTCCTCGTAGCGCTGCCTGCCGTTGTCATCGCGATCGGGATAGGGAGCCGTCGATGGCGAGAGGGTCCCTCAGCGCTCTTGCTCACGCTCACCACGCTCATCACAGGTAGCTTTGGTTACTCAATCTTTGTCGGCGGCGACTTCATGCCCTTCGGTCGATTCTTAGTCCCAGCGCTCCCAGCCATCGCGCTGCTCTTCGCTTGGGGCTGGACCAGACTCAGCGTAAAGCCGGCCTGGGCGCTCACAGCTCTCTGCCTCTTCGCCTCCATCAGCGAAGCCTATGACCGCGGGCCTGCGCCACGCTCACTGCGGGAATCTCTCCACTTCCGCAGCGATCGAGAGTTCCAAACAGAGGTCGTGCGTTGGGATGAGATGAAGCGCAACGCCGCCGCCTGGGATCTCTGGGGGCGCGCTCTGGCCCAAAACACGACCCCTGGTGAGTCCGTTATCCTCGGCGGGATCGGCGCGATCGCATACCGGGCTCAAGGCCTGACGGTCTACGACACCTATGGGCTCGTCACACCAGAGGTCGCTGCGCACACAGCGCCCCTAGACGGCGCCTCCCCCGGACACGATGTGCGAGTCCAGGATGACTTCTTCCTGCGACCCGAGATCTTGAATCAGCTGCCGACTCGACCGGACTACATCGGAGCCCTCGTCGGTCTCGACAGGCCCATCACACCGAATGATCCTGCGCCCGACTGGCTCTTGATCCCCTTCCCTGCCGAAGCCTACATCCAAAAGGTCGCCGATAAACTAAAGGCTGCCTATGGAGTACGGCTCGAGTCACAAGCGATCC